>DATHDT010000267.1:0-2722 GCA_035318905.1 Gemmatimonadales bacterium
CCGAGTTCACGCCTCAATCCATCAGCTAGTGGAACGCGTCGAAGACGACAATGGGCCGGCCGTCGTGACGCGTGCACTCCATCGTTCGCCGCGGCCGTCTGGGAGATCGTCCAGATTTCACGGCTCCGCCCGGATCGAGAAAGCGAGGTCTGCCTGCCTTCCTTCCTTCCTTCGACCACGGCGCGTCTCAGGGGCGTCGGGCTGCGATGATTCGCCGGTGTCCGTGACTGCCCTCACGTCTGCGGAGATTTCGCTGCCGGCCGAGGCCGATGGCCAGCGGGTGAGTGATCGCATCGCTGTTCTGGCTGACACCGTCGATGTCGTCGGGTTGACCGACAACCACGCCGGCCAGCCGCGAATGTCGCCGTTGGCGGCTGTGGCTCTCGCCCGCGAGCAGGGCGTCGGGACGATCGTGCACGTTTCCTGCCGCGACCGCAACCGGCTTGCGTTGCAGTCGCAGGTCGTGGGCGCCGCCGCGCTCGGCGCCGAGGGAGTGCTGTGCATGCAGGGCGATCCGGTGGCTGGCGTCGACCATGTGGCGGACATGACCGCGACCGAGCTGATCGCGAGGGCGCCGGGGTGGAGCGTCCCGCATTCGCTGGCTGTCGGGGCGGTCGTCAATCCGTTCGCCGAAGACCTGGATCGGGAGCTGCGGCTGCTGCAGCGAAAGGTCGCCGCGGGAGCAACCTTCGTGCAGTCGCAGATGGTCTTCGATCTCCCGAGGCTCGAAGCGTTCCTCGCGCGCGGCGAGGACATGCTCGCGGGCGTGCGCGTCTACGCGAGTGTGGCGTTGCTGCGCAGCGAGCGCATGGCAGAACGCGCCTGCGCGCTGCCGGGCGTGACGATCCCCGAGCCCGCCTGCGCGCAGATCCGTCGCGGTGGCGGCATCGAGCTCGCGCGCGAGCTGGCGGCCGGGCTCGCCCGTGTCTCGCGCGTGGACGCACTGCACGTCTTCCCGCTCGGGGCGGAAGCGGCCACGCGCGAGGTCGCCGCCGAGTTTCGGGTGACACGAGGCATCAACTCGCGACGTCGATAGCGCTGTGAAAAACAACAATCCGATTCTCGCCGAGCAACTCGCCTACTATCGGGCTCGCGCTCGTGAGTACGACAAGTGGTTCCGTCGCGAGGGGCTCCATGACTTGGGCGAAGAGCACAATGCCAGATGGCGTCTTGAGCTCAATCGAGTGTATTCAGCACTCGATGCGTTTGCGCCTCGTGGAGACGTCCTCGAGCTTGCCTACGGCACGGGTGAGTGGACGATCCGTCTCGCGGAGGTGGCGACCAGTGTAGTCGGAGTCGATGCAGCGCCGGAGATGCGCGAACTCGCTCTGGCGAAGCTGCAGGATGCCGGTAAGAGCAATGTCGAGCTCTGGGTTGACGATCTCTTCAGCTGGCAGCCAGATCAGGACTATGACGTCGTCTTCTTTGCGTTCTGGCTTTCGCACGTTCCCGAGAGCCATACCGACCGGTTCTGGCGCAGCGTCCACGACGCGCTTCGCCCCGGAGGCCGCTTCTTCCTCGTGGATGCCGCACGCGCGGTCCTGGACAGGAACGTCATTCACGGTTCGCGACTGCCCAATCGCGAGAGCGCGACTGAGCTCAGGCGACTCGAGGACGGTCGGGAGTTTCGGATTTTCAAGCGTTCGTTCGATCCCGACCGGCTCGCGCGAGATCTTCGTGACCACGGCCTTGACGCGAGCTTTGTCGAGACGGGCGAGTTCTTCGTCTACGGACTCGGCCGACGTGCCTAGCCCGACCTGGGACTACTCACGCGGAGCCCGTGTGCAAGCAAGACATACGACCGGCCTCGACAGTTGTCCCGCCCGGTAAATCGTCGGTAGCGGTCCTGGCTATGCGATATGTGACTTCTCCAGAGGCAGCGGGTTGCATGGCCGCCTCGTCGGCGTCGTCGGATCCCGTTCGTCACGGATCGGGGTGAGCAGCGCGGCTTGGGCAGTGGGCAGGTTGCGGGTGCCCGCTGCCCCTTGAGCAAGCGCTCCGTTGGCCTCGTAGGGCCCGCTGTCAGCTCGTCGTGCAGGGCGCGGTCGATGACGACCGCCTGCAATTCTGGCAATTCCTCGTAACCATTGCTCTCCTGAGCGTTGCCGGTCTCAGCGTCGTCACAGTTGTCCTCCGCGTTCGGATCGATCGCGTTGCTACTAGTCGCAGAATTCAGCGCCGCCATCTTCGTCGTGGCCGCAGCCATCCGCCTCGACGTCGCGACCTCCTGCTACTGACTTGACGCGACGCGGCGCTGGGCTCATCCGCCAGGCGACGGCTGATGCTTTCCATGCGTCTGAGCGGCCGCCGATGTCGGGCCAACCCTGCCGGACCGGCTTCTGCATTCGCGCCTGCTTGCACGCGTCGAGAACGGCGGCCGACCGGAGTGCTGGCAATCCATGCGCGGTTCCGCGGTCCTCATCGACGGCGGCGTAAAGCGGCGCCGCGACGGCGAGGGTGGTGACCTGTTCGCGCACGGATGGATTGGATCGCGGGTGTCGCGGGGGTACGCTCGCGCGGTGAGCGCGCTGGGCTGCGAAGTGCCCGTCATGCAGGCGCCGCTCGGCCGGGGCGCTGCGGTGGCCCTCGCCGCCGAGGTGTCGCGAGGGGGTGGCCTCGGGACGCTGGGCGCCTCGTGGACCGATCCAGCGAGCCTGCGCGAGCAGATCCGCTCGATTCAGCGCGCGACGGACCGGCCGTTCTGCGTGAACCTCGTGCTCGA
>DATHDT010000268.1:0-2890 GCA_035318905.1 Gemmatimonadales bacterium
CCCGTGGGCGATCCGGGCCAGTCCCTCGAGGTACCCCGTGATCCGGTGGGGCTCGAGTGCCGTAGCCGCGCCGGCCACGATGGACGGGAACTCCGCCATGTCTTTGAGCAGCGCCAGCTCTTCGGGCTGGGTCAGGACGCTGAGATCCACGCCCTCCGGCGTGACGCTCTCGGCGGCCCGGGCGGCGACCCGGAAAATCCCCGTCATCCGGGCGTGCGCCATCTGCACGTAGAAGACTGGATTCTCCTCCGTTTGGCTCTTGGCCAGGTCGACGTCGAAGACGAACTGCGAATCGCCGCGCCGCATGAGGAAGAAGTAGCGCGCGGCATCGACCCCGGTCTCTTCGAACAGGTCGCGCAGCGACACGAAATCGCCGGTGCGCTTCGAAAAGCGCACCTCTTCCCCACCACGCATCACCCGCACCAGCTGCACGATCTCGACGTGCAAAAAGTCTTCCGGGTATCCGAGCGCCCGCAGGGCGGCCTGCATCCGCGGCGTGTAGCCGTGATGGTCCGCGCCCCAGACGTCGATCGCGCGCTCAAAGCCGCGCTCGTGCTTGTGGCGGTGATAGGCGATGTCGGGGACGAGATAGGTGTACGTGCCGTCGCGCTTGCGCAGGACGCGGTCCTTGTCGTCGCCGAACGCCGTGGTGCGCAGCCACAGCGCCCCGTCCTCTTCGAATGTGTGGCCGCGTTTCGTCAGCTCCGCGAGCGTCTGCTCGACGAGCCCGTCCTGGTACAGGTCGGACTCGTTGAAGACGACATCGAAGCGCACGCGGAGCTCGAGCAGGTCCTCGTCCTGCTCGGCACGCTGCGATCGCACGCCGATCGTCCGACAGCGGCGCAGGCCTTCCTGCTCCGGCAGGTCAGCGAACGGTCGTCCTTCCTTTGCGAGGATCCCTTCCGCCAGCTCCTTCAGATAGTCGCCCTGGTAGCCGCCTTCGGGCACCTCGGCCGCGCGGCCGGCGAGCTGTTGCACGCGCGCCCATAACGACTGGGCGAGCTTGTCGATCTGTGTGCCGGCGTCGTTGACGTAGAACTCGCGCGTCACGCTCCACCCCGTCCAGCCGAGCAGCGCGGCGATCCCGTCCCCCAGGGCCGCGCCGCGCCCGTGTCCGACGTGCAGGGGGCCCGTCGGATTCGCGGACACGAACTCCACGTTCACTTTGGCCCCGCGTCCGACGTCGCTCGTGCCGTAGCCCGCCCCGGCGGCGAGGATGGCCGGGAGCACCGCCACGACCTGTTCTCCCGCCAGGAAAAAGTTGATGAAGCCCGGGCCGGCGATCTCGACCTTGCGCACGAATCCCGGTGGCAGCTGCAGCGCCGCGACGAGCTTCCCGGCGACGTCGCGCGGTTTCTCCTTGAGGGTCTTGGCGAGCGCCAGGGCCAGGTTCGTCGCGACGTCGCCGTGCGCCGGATCCTTGGGACGCTCGAGGAGGACATCGGCGACGGGCGCGCCAAGCTTCGCCGCCGCCTGCACCAGCGCCGAGCGGAGCGTGTCGTGTGCCTTCACTTGTCGGACTTGGTGTCTTTCGACTTCTTATCGGGCTTCGGCTTCGTCTCCGCGACCTTCTCTACCTTCTCGACCTTCTCGGTCTTCTCGCCCGTCTCCGGCTTCTCACCCTTCCGCTTGTAATCGGTGATGTAGAACCCGGAGCCCTTGAAGACGAGGCCGGCCCCGCCGGAGATGAGCCGAACGGCCATCTTGCCGCACTTGGGGCACTTGAGGCGACGCGTGTTCGTGATCGTCGGATAGTACTTCTCGAACACGTGACCCTTGGGGCATTTGAACTCGTAGGTGGGCATCGCACAACAACTTAGCGGCGCGCTCCGGCGTGGTCAATCGGCCTTTGGTTTGCGCATGTACTGCAGCGCTCCCGACGGACAGCGCTCGACTTGTTGGGCGACGACGTCCGCACCCTGGAGCTCTGGTCGAATCCAGTGTTTGCGCTTGATGTCGAACACGTCGGGGAGCCCCCGCACGCACACGCCCGAATGAATGCACACGTCCGGATCGAACGTGACGATGATCTCGGGTGCTTCGTAGGTCTGTCGGCGCTTCGCCATCGTCATTGTCGATCCCCGACCCACGGCGGAGGGGGACCTCCGACTGGTTGGTCGGTCGAACCGCGCGTGATTCGCGCCAGGAGTTTGCCCAGACCGAACGCGAGCGCCTCGTAGACGGCGAACAGGGCGACCACCATGAGTACGCCGACGACGACAGCCGGGGCCATGGCCAACTGGCCCGCGTCGAGCTTCGCCTTATAGCTGTCGAAGTCGGCGACGTACTGCTCCATCGTCAACGCTTTCGCCCGTTGCGCATCGGTCTTCATGCTGCTCGCCATGCCGTACCCCAGCAAAACACCGAGGACGATCGCGATCACAGTCTTTGCGACAAAGATGTGTTCTCGTCCCATGTTTAGTTCGCCTTGAGGACGTCGGCCACGAACGCCAACGTCTTGGTTTCGACCCACTGGGCCGACATCGCGTCCACGCCGATGGTGCCCGTGCGGTCGCCGCTCGCCGCCGCGACGCGCGCCTGGGATGGGGCCGCCTTGACCTCGCGCTGCACGACGATGCCACGCTTCGGATCGTATTTGAACATCAGCGCCGAGGCGAGGCCGCCGCGGGGCGTGAACGACAACGCGACGCTCGGGTAGGCGTCGGCCCGATCAGTATGCTCGCGCGTGGAAGCCTCGTGCCCCGCGCTCTTGAGCTCAGCCATGAACGCGTCCAGCACGGGACGCACGACTTTGCGCAGGGCTTCGGCCCCCGCCTGTCGTTTTCGGTCGCTGCCGCCGCCGGTCCGGGGTCCGGGGGCGGTGGTCGCTTTGTGCTCATCATAGGCCTTGAGCAGGGACCGCAGGCGCGTGAAGATCTCGTCACTCATG
>DATHDT010000269.1:0-4188 GCA_035318905.1 Gemmatimonadales bacterium
CGCGCCCGCGCACGTGTTGGCCGATGAAGATGTAGCCGCGCGACGCCCACCAGCGGCCGGGACCGTGCAGGATGCGGCGGTAGGGCGTCCGTTGCATCACCACGCCGAAGGGACCATCACCGACCGGCCGCGCGATGTACGTCGCCAGGTGCGCGCCGTCGCGCGTCGGCATGAGGACGAGCGTGTCCTCCGTGACCGCATACTGCGAATCCGACGCCGGGATGTTCCACACCTGGATGTCGTGCTCGACCACGAACGGCGTGCTGCGGCGTACCAGGCGGAACCGGCGGCCCAGCACTCGGCCGTCGACGTACTGGAGCCCGGCGAGCGTGTCGCCCCTCCCCAAAAGGGCCGCGCGCATCAGCACCCGGTCGTTCTGCGTGAGGATCACCGAGTCGCCGTTGATCGCAACCTGGTTGGCGAGGAGCATCGGCTCGCCGGTGCGGCGCCGCAGGAACCCGACGAACCCGGAGTCGACACCCGCGAAGTGCGCGAAGCCCATCCGGCGCCAGCCCTCGAAGCCGAATTTCGGCGTCGCACTGAGTGCGACGTAGACGTCCCAGTCGCCGGCGAGCGACGCCGAGGACCGAGGCGCGGGGGCGGGGGCGGGGGCCGCGGCGCAGATGACCACGAGGGCGAGCAGCAGCGATTTCGACATGTCAGGCTCCAGGTTCGGCCACGAGTTTGGATCGCCGCTTGGCGGCGACGAGGATGCCAACACCCACCAGGTTCAACAGCACAATCACCAGCGTGATCTTGAGCGCGAACGCCCCCACGCTCGCCACCTGGATGATCGGGAACAGCGACAGCACCGTGTACAGCACCGTGATCGCGAATCCCGACGCTGCCGCGCACTTGACCCATAACGGCGGCCGCGGGGTCACGCCGCGCAGGCCGAACAAGGGAATCGCGAACATGACGAGGTACGTGATCCCGTAGAAGATGCCGCTCGCATTGAACACCAGCTGGAACGCCTCGGCCTGCCCGACGCCGGCCAGGCTGATCACCGACATCGCAAAGGAGAACACGGCTACCACCAGGATCGAGTTGACGGGCGTCCGATGCGTGGCGTGCAGGCGGCTGAACCACGCGGGCAGCAGGCGGTCCCAGCCCGCGACCATTGGGAGCCGGGTCACCGCCGTAAACGCGACGCTGATCTGGGACACGCGCATCGCCAGCGTCATCACGATCGCGATCGTGACGAGAGTCCCGGCGATGCCGAAGGGGCCGAAGCCCACGCGCAGCACCTGCGGCAGCGGGCCGATGAGGTCGATCTCGTCTCTCGGGATGTAGGCCACGACCGTCGCGGTGCCGAGGATGAAGAACAGGGTGATGACCGGCGCGGCATAGTACACGGACTTCTTCACCGTGCTCGCCGGCGCGTGCGTCTCGCCGGCGAGGATGGCCATGTACTCGAAGCCGGCAAACGCGCCGACGCACATCTTGCCGAGCACGTTGAGATTGAACAGCGAGAACGCGGGTATCTCGGTGCGGAACGGGTGGTACGACTGCAGATGACCCGTCGCGAGGCCGAGGAACGGCAGCAAGATCAGGACGCCGAAGATCGTGATCATGAACATGCCGCCGGCGTTCTGGACCCATTTCCCGATCGACAACCCGACGAAAGCCACCAACGCGAGCAGCGCGATAGCGAGTGCGGATGCCAAGGATACAAACCACGCGCTGGTTGTCATCCACGCCGCACTCGGGCCGAGCGCGTACGACAGGTAGGTCGCGACCGTGAGACCCAGCTCGGACGCGAACAGGATCACGTACAGCCACAGATTCCAGGCGACCATGAAACCCATCGTCTGATTGAAGCCGAGCTTCGCCCACTGGTACAGTCCGCCCTCGAGTGGCATCAGCTGGTTGAGCCAGATGACCACGCCGGTGAGTGGCAGGTAGAACAGGACGACCGCGAGCAGCCACAACACCACGTGCGACGGCCCGAGCTTGCCGGCCACGCCGATCCAGGTGAGGCCGATGATGAACAGGATCTGGGTCAGCGCGAGATCGCGGACGCCCAGCACCCGCTTGAGGGACGCGCTGTGCGCCTCGACCTTGGCGCCTTCCTGTTGGAGCGTCATCGACCCAGGTGCTCCCACAGGTGCGCCCACGCCGCGAGCCCCTCGTGCAGGCGGTGCACGCGGAAAAACTCGTTCGGCGCGTGGAAGTCCTCGTCGCCGGTCGAGAAGGAGAAGTACAGGGTCGAGAGTCCCATGAGCCGCTGAAAGTACTCCGCCATTGGCACGGTGCCACCCATGCGGACGATCAGCGGCGCGACGCCGTAGACTCTCTCGAGCGCGGCCTCGGCGGCCTTCACGACGTGGTGATCGCGCGCGATGTGGGCGGGTCTCGCGCCGTGGTCGCCCGGATGAACGACGAGGCGCGTGCCCGGCGGCACGTGGGTCTCGAGATGCTTCGTCACCAGGGCCACGACCTCATCCGGATCCTGATCGGGCACGAGCCGGCAGGTGATCTTGGCGTGCGCCTCGCTCGGCACGATCGTCTTGGTGCCGGGGCCCTGGTAGCCGCCCCACATGCCGTTCACTTCGATGGTCGGGCGGGTCCACTGACGCTCGAGCGTCGAGTATCCTGGCTCCCCCACCGCCAGCGGCGCGCCGACCTGCGCGAGATACGCCCGCTCGTCGAAGGGCAAGTTCGCGATCTCGGCCCGCTCGGGGGCGCTCAACTCGCGGACTCTGTCATAGAATCCCGCTACCGCGACGCGCCCGTCCGGGGGGGGCCGGTGCAGCGACGCGATCAGCCGGGCCATGGCGTGCAGCGGATTGGCCACGCTGCCGCCGTGACGGCCCGAGTGCAGGTCTTTGGCCGCGCCCGTGAGGGTGATCTCGAGGCCGGCCAGCCCGCGATTTGAGACCGTCAGCGACGGCTCGTCGCTGCGCCACATTGCGCCGTCAGCCGAAAGCACGAAATCGGCCGCGAGTAAGTCCCGATGCTCCGCGATGAACGCCTCGAGATGACGGGAGCCGATTTCTTCTTCCCCCTCGATCAGGAACTTCACGTTCAGCGGCAGGCGCCCTCGCTCTGCAAAGAACGCCTCGGCGACCTTGATGGGGATGAGCAACGGACCTTTGTCATCAGACACACCGCGCGCGTAGAGGCGGCCGTCCCGCAGCGTCGGCGTGAACGGCGGGCTGTGCCACTTGTCGACGGGGTCTTCCGGCTGCACGTCGTAGTGTCCGTAGATCAGCGCGGTCGGCGCGCCCCCCCCGGGTGCGCCCAGCCACTCGGCGTACACGACGCTCGCGCCGGGCGTGGGCATCGTGCGGACAGTGAACGGCCCGGCGGCCGTCAGTTTCGCGGCGACCCAGGCGGCCGCAACGCGGACGTCGGCCGCGTGCGCGGGATCGGTGCTGACGCTCGGGATGGCGGCGAACTCCTTCAACTCCCCGAGAATCCGGTCGTGCCCGGCCTCGAGCCGAGCGAGCACCGGCGCCAGATCGCTCACTTGCCGCCGTCGACGCCCAAGACTTGACCAGTGATCCACCCCGCCTGTTCGGACGCGAAGAACAGCACAGCCGCGGCGATGTCTTCCGGCGTGCCCAGGCGCTGCAGCGCGATGCCGGCGACGAGCGCCCGCTGCCCTTCAGCGCCGTAGGATTCCCACTGTCTCTCCGTCGTCGGATTGGAGCGGACGAATCCGGGCGCGACGTTGTTAACCGTGATGCCCCAGGGCCCGAGCTCGTGGGCCAGCTGCCGGGTGAGACCGATCTGGGCCGCCTTGGCCGACGCGTAGGCCTGGATGCCGGTCAGGCTCACGCCCAGCCCGGCGCCGCTCGAGATGTTGATGATCCGTCCGAATCGCGCGGCTTTCATTCCCGGCGCCACGGCCTGCACGCAATAGAACGCCCCGGTCACGTTGACGTCGTAGATGGCCTGCCACTCGTCGGGCGTGACTTCTTCGAGGGGCCGCCCGACCTGACCCAGCACGCCGCCGGCGTTGTTCACCAGGATGTGCACGAGGCCCGCGGCCGCCACGAACGCCTGCACCGCAGCCTTATCTCGCACATCCACCACGGCAGTCCTGCAGGCCGCCCCGCACAACGCTCGAGTCTCGGCCAGCTCGTCTCCGATCACATCGCAGGCCCACACCGCCGCGCCGCGCGACGCCAAGGCGATGCTGATCGCCCGGCCGAATCCGTGTGCCGCGCCGGTCACCATGGC
>DATHDT010000270.1:0-4175 GCA_035318905.1 Gemmatimonadales bacterium
CCCTGCCTCCCGCTCCCTGCTCCCTTTACTCCACCGTTACGCTCTTCGCCAGATTCCGCGGTTTATCTACATCCGTACCACGCGCCACGGCAACGTGATAGGCCAGAAGCTGCAGGGGGATGACCGTCAGGACAGGAGACAGCAGGGGCAGCACCGCGGGGACACGCAGCTGCTCCTCCACCAGCTTGCGCAGGTCGCCATTGCCTTCGGTCGTCACGGCGACGATGCGGCCGCCGCGCGCCTTCACCTCTTGCATGTTCGACACGACCTTCGAGTACACCGGATCCTGCGGCGCGACGAACACGACGGGCATGTGCTCGTCGATCAGCGCGATGGGGCCGTGCTTCATTTCCGCCGCCGGGTACCCCTCGGCGTGGATGTAGCTGATCTCTTTCAGCTTCAGCGCGCCTTCCAGCGCGACCGGGAAGTTCACCCCGCGGCCCAGATACAAGCAGTTCTGCGCCTCGACGTAGCGCTGCACGAGTTTGCGCACCGCCGGTTCGACGGCGAGTGTCTGCTCGACCAGACCTGGTAATGCGGCCAAATGGCACACGAGCTCGCGCCCGTCGTCCGCCGACATGCCACGGCAGCGCCCCAGATACAATCCGAGCAGCGCCAGGGCGACGATCATCGAGGTGAACGCCTTCGTCGAGGCGACGCCGATTTCGGGGCCGGCGTGCAAGTAGATGCCGCCGTCCGATTCGCGCGCGATCGTGCTCCCCACGACGTTGACGATGCCCAACACGCGCGAGCCGGGTCCGCCGGACGAGCGCGCCAGTCGCATCGCTTCGAGCGTATCGGCGGTTTCTCCCGACTGCGAAATCGCGATCGTCAGCGTGCCGGGCTGCGGCAGCGGTCGCCGGTAGCGGAATTCAGAGGCGTACTCGACCTGCACGGGGATGCCGGCGAGCGTTTCGATCATCTCGCGGCCGACGAGCGCGGCGTGCCACGACGTGCCGCAGCCCAGCAGCACGACGCGTTGGACGGCCGCGGCTTCGGCGGGCGGCAGGTTGAGCCCGTTGAGGCGGGCGTTCCCCTCCTCGAAGAGCAGCCGCCCGCGCAGCGTGCTGCGCGTCGTCTCGCCCTGCTCGCAGATCTCCTTGAGCATGAAGTGGGGGTAGCCGCCCAGCTCGATCGCGTCCAGGTCCCAGGCCAGATCGGACACCTCGCGGACCTGCACCTGCGCATCGGCGTCGCGCACGTGATAGCCGTCGGCCTTCAGCACGGCGACGTCGCCGTCGTCGAGGTACACGACGGAGCGCGTATGCTCGAGGATCGCCGACGCATCGGACGCGACGAACATCCCTTCTTCGCTCACGCCGAGCAGCACGGGCGAGCCCTGACGCGCCACGACGATCGTGTCCGGCTCCGCGGCCGACACGACCGCAATCCCGTAGGTGCCCTCCACGTGCTCGAGTGCCGCGGCGACGCGCTCTTCCAGCGTTTCGCCCGGCGCCTCCTCGATCAGATGGACGAGCGCCTCGGTATCCGTTTCCGTGGTAAAGCGATGGCCGTCGCGCTCCAGCTGCACGCGCAGCACGTCGGCGTTCTCGATGATGCCGTTGTGCACGAGGGCAATGGAGCCGTTGCAGTCGCAGTGCGGATGGGCGTTGACCAGCGTGGGGGCGCCGTGCGTCGCCCAGCGGGTGTGCGCGATGCCGCACGTCCCCGGGGCCGGCGTGGCCGCGAGCAAACTCGAGAGGGCCTGCACCCGGCCCGCGAGCTTGCGAACCGCGAGCCCTTCGGGTCCGACGACCGCGACACCCGCGGAGTCGTAGCCGCGGTACTCGAGACGAGCGAGTCCGCTGACGAGAATCGGGACGGCTTGGCGTCCCCCGACGTAACCCACGATGCCGCACATAGTGTTGAAACCCTGATTCAACTTTGAGGCCACGCCCGGCCCGCCTCAATTCCGCCTGGAGCGCGTTCCCAACCGACACAACCGCGTTACACACCTGTCAGCGGGGGCCAGCGAATAGCCAGCGCGACGCCATCCCGAACGCCTTCCAACTCGTGGAACTACCGGCAGTTGGCTCGGGAAGGGGTTCGCGCACGACTCCTGCTTTCGGGGGGGGACACCGATGAGCGCCCCCACTGCTACGCTGTCCACCATCCCGGTCGTGCTGCTAGCCAGCCGCGACGAGGTGTTTGCCCGTTCTCTCGAGTCGGTCCTGGCTCCTGCCGGCTTTGCCATCCTGCGGGCGTATACGGCCCGCAGCGCACAAGATCAGGCGCGCCGCACGCGCCCCGACGCCGTGGTGTTGGCGACCGATCTCGAGGATCCGTCCGGCCTCGAGCTGTGCCGTCAGCTGCGCGCCGATCGCGCCGTCTCGGTCAGCACGCCGATCGTGCTGACGGAGCCGGGCACCGCCACGCGCCAGTCCCGGATCGACGCGCTGCGCGCCGGGGCCGACCAGCTCTGGAGCCAACCGATGGACACCGAGGAGTTCGCGCTGCGGCTCGCCGTGGGCGTGCGCGCCAAGCGCGATGCCGATCACGCGCGGTCGGCGGCCTTGTTGGACGAGCGCTCGCTGTTCTGGAACCAGGCCGGCCTGTTGCGCTGTGCCGAGGAAACGCTGGCGCAGATGGCCCGCGCCCGCGCGCCCCTCACGATCGCCGTCCTCGACCCCGTTTGGCCCGCCGCCCGGGCAGATTGGGATCTTGGCGACCGGGTGGCGGTCGCGCTGCGCCGGTCCGCGCGGCACGCCGACGCCGTGGGACGGCTCGGGGCCGCCCGCTTCGGCCTCCTGGCGCCCCGCACCAGCGTCGCCCAGGCGGCACTGCTTGGGGAGCGGTTGCTCGAAGGGATCCGCCGCGATGTCACCGCGGCCGCGGAATCCCTGCGCGTGGGCCTCGCGTCGCTCGACGACGCGGCGATCGCGCCCCCCGCGGCGGAGCTGCTCGCGCGCGCGACCGCCGCCTTGGACTACGGCGACCCCACCAGCCGCGAAGCCGACGTAAGGCGGTGGATGCCACCAGCTTGACAGCGGCGCTCCCGGTTGCTAGGTCAGGCATCATGACAGAGCCGGCCGAAGCGTCGTTTTCGGAGTTCGCCCCCGCCCCCCAGTCCGCGCGGGCGAGCATTCGTGTCCTCATCGTCGACGACGACGACACGCTGCGGGAGAGCTGCGCCAGCGTGCTCACGCACGAGGGCTACGACGTCACGGTGAGCGGCAAGGGGCGGGCGGCCCAGGAGCTGCTCACGCACCGGCCCTTCGACATCACGATGCTCGACTGGTACATGAGCGACGTCCCGGGACGCGAGCTGCTGGCCGTGGCGCTCGCCTCGAACCCCGCGGTCCGCGCGATCGTGGTGACCGGCAAGCCGACGATCGATTCCAGCCTCGAGGCCCTGCGCCTCGGCGCGTGGGACTACCTGCCCAAGCCTTTCTCCGCCACCCAGCTGCAGATCCTCGTGGGCCGCGCCGCGCACGCGACGCTCATCGCCCGCGAACAGACCACCAAGCACGAGCAGATGCAGCAGGTGGGCGGGAACAGCGAGAAGGTGCGCGTGCTCGGCGTGTCGCCGAGCTTCCGGAACGCGATCGCGCTGGCGCGTCGCGTCGCCGCCACCGATGCGTCGGTGTTCCTCACGGGTGAGAGCGGCGCGGGCAAGGAGCAGTTCGCCCAATTCATCCATTATCACAGCCTGCGGGCCACGCGGCCCTTTTTGGCCCTCAACTGCGCCGCGCTTCCCGAAGCCCTGCTCGAATCGGAGATGTTCGGCCACCGCCGCGGGGCCTTCACGGGCGCGATCCGCGACAAACCGGGCCTGCTCGAAACCGCCAACGGCGGCACGCTGCTGCTCGACGAGCTGATCGAGATGTCGCGGCCGATCCAGGCGAAACTGCTGCGGGCGATTCAGGACGGCGTGGTGCGTCGCGTGGGGAGCGAGACGGCCTCGGCGGTCGTCAACGTGCGCTTCATCGCGGCCACGAACCGCGACCCCGAGTCGGCCGTGGCGGAGGGACTGCTGCGCGAGGATCTCTACTACCGGCTGCGCGTGTTCCCCATCGCCGTGCCGCCGCTGCGCGAGCGGTCCGAGGATATCGAGCTGCTGGCCAACTCGTTCCTCGGGCACTACTGGCGCAAGCATCGCGCCGCGGATCTCGCCATCCCCAAGCTCGGCAAAACCGCGCTCCGGGCGCTGCGCGCGCACAGCTGGCCCGGCAACG
>DATHDT010000271.1:0-5208 GCA_035318905.1 Gemmatimonadales bacterium
GGTGAGGGCGACGACGGCACCGAAGTGGAGGAGCTGCTGAAGCGGCTCGCCGCGCTGGAGCTTCCGGAGGCCGCCCGCAAGGAAGTCAATCGCGAGCTGAGCCGCCTGGAGCGGGCCGGCCGCGAGTCGATGGAAGCCCAGGTCATCCGCACCTACCTTGAGACCGTCGCCGAGCTGCCTTGGGGCAAGCGGTCGGAGGAGTCGCTCGATCTCAAGCGGGCCGCGGAGATCCTCGAAGAGGATCACTACGGCCTGAAGGACGTGAAGGACCAGGTCCTCGAGTTCCTGGCGGTGCGGCAGCTGCGGCAGCGTCAGCCGGTGGCCGATGCGCCCGGCAACGACGACGATAAGCAAGCCAAGGGGCCGATTCTCCTGTTCGTGGGCCCCCCGGGCGTTGGGAAGACGTCGATCGCGAAGTCCATCGCCCGCGCCATGGGACGGCAATACGTGCGCATCTCACTGGGTGGTGCGCGCGACGAAGCCGACATCCGCGGGCATCGCCGTACCTACGTAGGCGCGATGCCAGGTCGCATCATTCAGGGCATGAAGCAGGCGGGGACCAAGAACCCCGTCTTCTTGCTCGACGAAGTGGACAAGCTGGGGATCTCCTTCCAGGGCGATCCCGCGGCCGCGCTTCTCGAAGTGCTCGACCCGGCGCAGAACGACTCGTTCACCGATCACTACCTCGGTGTGCCCTTCGATCTCTCCGAGGTGCTGTTCGTGGCGACGGCGAACTTCCTGCAGAACATTCCGGGACCGCTGCTCGACCGGCTCGAGACCGTCAACTTCGCGGGCTACACCGAGCGCGAGAAGCTCGAAATCGCGAAGCGCTATCTCGTGCCGCGTCAGGTGCGCGAGAATGGTCTCGCCGCGGAGCAGTTGACGGTGAGCGACGAGGCGCTGAACGAGGTGATCTCGAGCTACACGCGCGAAGCTGGCGTCCGCCAGCTCGAGCGGGAGATCGGCAAGCTCGGCCGCAAAGTGGCCCGCAAGATCGCCGGTGGTGAGGCGGAGCGCGTCACCGTATTGCCCGCGGAGATTCCCGAGCTCATCGGGCGGCCCCGCGTCCACCCCGAGCGCAAGGCCCGCGAGGACCAGGCGGGCGTGGCGACGGGGATGTACTACACGCCCGTCGGCGGCGACATCATGTTCGTCGAGGCGAGCGTGATGCGCGGCAAGGGTGAGTTGCTCCTCACCGGGCAACTGGGCGACGTGATGAAGGAATCGGCCCGTGCGGCGCTCACGTATGCCAAGTCGCACGCCGACTTGCTCGGGATCGACGAGGAGACTCTGACGGGCACGGACGTGCACATCCACGTGCCCGCGGGAGCGATTCCCAAGGACGGACCCTCGGCCGGCATCACGATGGCCACCGCTCTCGTGTCGGCGCTGTCTCGCCGGCCGGCGCGGCACGACATCGCGATGACGGGAGAAATCACGTTGCGCGGCCGGGTACTGCCCATCGGCGGCGTGAAAGAAAAGGTGCTCGGCGCCGTTCGGGCGGGCATCAAGACCATCATTCTGCCGAAGGAGAATGCGGCGGACCTCGAGGATCTCCCCGAGGACGTCCGCAAGACGCTCGACGTGCACCTGGTCGAGGAGCTCGGCGACGTGCTGACGCTGGCGCTCCGCGGCGCACGGTTTGAGGCAGGCCACCTCGTGTTCGAAGGGGATGCTCCCATCGAGCCGAGGATGGTGTCGAAGAACTAGCGGGCGGCCACTCCGGCGACCACCAGGTCTACCGCGGCTTCCTTCCACCGCTCCCTCAGCGCCGGCTCATCGGCGCCGAGGGGGCGGGCGCTCGCGGCGATCGCGGACTCCATTCCCAAATAGCCAACCATCAGGACGAGGGCCTGCGCGGCGGCGAGGTGCGGGTCCAGGTCGTCGCGTACTTGCCCCAGACCCTGGCCTTCCGCGAGTACGACGACCAAACGCTTGATCGCCGGCGCGAAGGCTGCCCCTGCGGGATAGCGCGCCAGGAAATCGAAGAGAGCTTCGAGGGCCAGGCGCAGGCGGTCGAGTGGCCGGCCCCGGGGTAGCGCCGCGAGGGCGCCCTCGAGTTCGCTCGCCGCCTGGGACAGCACCGCTTGAAAGAGCCCGCGCTTCGAGTGGTAGTAGTAGAACAGCAGCTGCTTGTTGACACCGGCCCTGCGCGCGATGTGCTCGACCCGGGCACCGTCGAACCCGCGCTGGGCGTACTCTTCTCTCGCCGCCTCGATAATACGTAACGCTCTCTTGTTACTCAACTTAGGTTGCATGTGGCATATTCCTCAACCAACTGGTTGAGGAAATCTAAGGCCCTTCGTCCGGCGCCGCCACTGGCCGGCCGCTGGACTTCGGCGCCGCCGGCCAGGCGACCCCCAGGTCATTCCAGTTCAGGATCGCGTTAAACGCCAGCGCGAAGCTGCCCTGCGTCTCCCAACGCCAGAACGGCCGGATGGCAAACAGGACGACGTGACCCTGGCCAACCGGGGCGTCGAGCACCGCCGGCCGACCCGCCAACTCCTCGCCGGCAACCAGGAGCCCCGAGAGGCGCAGGGAGTCTCGCTTCTGGTGGAAGGCCATCACCACGCGCGGGCGCGCCCGCGCCTGCTCACGGGTCAGGTCCGGGTCCTGATCCTCCGGTACGTCGGTGCTCGTGTCCACCTGGAGGAGGGGCGACTGGTTGAAATAGACCGCGAGCGTATCGGGGTACCCGTAGGCGATCGGGCTCTTCGAGTCCTTCATGACGGCCCGATAGATCCCGCCCGACGCCCGCAGTTGGCGCGCGGGCGTGATGTCGACGCCGCGCGTGACGCCATAATCCGTGAACACCGCAGCGGTGCCCCCTTCAGTAATCAGGACGCCTCCCGCCGACACCCAATCGCGCAACGCGCTCATGCCTTCAAGCCCGATCCCGGGCCGCACGTCGTCGGTCGAGTCGACACCGCCGAGGTTCGGCGTCTCCGGTGTCCGCTGCCACGGCACCTTGGGCCCCGTCATCGGGAGCCCGTTCACGATCGACTGTGAGTTGTTCGACACGTACGGGAACACGATCACGTCGTAGCGCTTGAGCAGCTCCCGGTCCTTGAGCTGCTGAACGCTGAAGTAGTCGTAGCGAATGCCGAGGGCGTCGAACGCGTAACGCACCCAGCCCTCGTTCTGCGTGTTGAGCCAGGAGTGTACCAGTGCGAGCCTCGGGAGGTCGAGCTCGTGACGCGTCACCTGCGGGACAGCGCGGACACCGGTGAGCGTCAAGCCGAGTGACTCGGCGGCCTGCCGGATTCGCGCGGATGCAGTTCCGTCGACAATCGTCGTGCCACGTCCGAACGAGCGTCGATCCACGGTAAACGAGTCCTCGCTGGCCCACATGCGGACGTCGCGCAGAGCCAGCCGGAATTGGATCAGACCGGATTCGGTCGTGGGCGCAATAAGGTACGCTCCCGCACCCCCGACACCTAACACCTGTCCCCGCACACGAACGTCGGCTGTGATCGGAGTCAGCGGCTGACGCAACACCGTGGTGTCCGCGATCGCGTGCAGCGCGACGTTGCGCACGAGTTGCAGAGTCCATCCTGTGTCGTCGTACGGGCGTGGATCGTCGGCACCGTAATCCTGACGACTGAAGTAGCTCTTCACGAGCGGACCATACGGCTGGTCGAGTCGCACGATGTAATCACCGGCCACGACGTCGACGCCACCCGCCTTGAACGCGCGGTCGGCGCGCCGCACCTCGAGTCCGTGGAAGCGAAGCATGTTGACGAGGTTCGCCGCCTCGACGGGGCGCGCCTGGTTCGCCGGAATGTGATACGCGTTGGGACCGTCTTTGGCGCGGCCACGCTCCACGGCGCGGACGCCCTTGCGGTAGAACTGGTCGAGATAGCGGTGGCCGTTCCGCGCCATGTAATTCAGCGCGATCAGGATTCCCGACTGCTGATAGTTGATGTTGTTGCGGATGCACCAGCGCACGCCGTTGAGCGGCGGGTTGGGGCGGAACCACTCTACCGACGTCTGTCGCTCGGGAAGCCGCACCGTGTGACAGTCGGCCCCCCGCGACGTGTACGTCTCGTAGAAGCGGCCGATCGAGTTGTGGCCGTTCGCCACCCAGAACATGTAGTTGGGCGCCCACCCGTCATAGAAATCGTGCGTCCAGACGCCGGGGAGCCCGCGCTTCGTCAGCTCCGTGATCTCCTGGAACGCCATCTCATTCCACTCGTCGATCACAATCGGGTCCAGCTCGCGGTTGTACGGGCCGGTGCCGGTCGACGTGTAGAGAAAGGGAACGGACTCGTGCAGGTCGTGCAGCACAGTGGGGTGCCACGTGAAGAACGCCCGCAACATCGTCTGGGTCAGCACCTGCGACATCACGATCCCGTCGCGGTTGTTGTCGTGGGCCGTGTACTTCCCCCAGTAGATCAGCCCCGGACCGACGTTCTTGTGGGCCTTCCGGTACCGGTAGGTGTCCACCATGCGGTCGCGCCCGTCCACCTCGCTCACGGGCGTCACGAGTGTAATGACGCTGTCGCGTATCTGTCGAATGAATGGCGTCTCTTCCACGGCCAGCCGGTAGGCCAATTCCATCAGCATTTCAGGCGATCCGGTCTCCGGAGAGTGGATCGACCCCGACGCCCAGTAGATCGGTTTCCCTACGGCGATGAGCCGTTGCGCCGAGTCGGGCGACAGTGCGCGCGGGTCCGCGAGGGCGGCCGTGATTGCGCGGTAGGACTCGAGCCGGGCGATCGTCGCGGAATCGGCGATGGCCGCGATGATCATCGGCCGTCCTTCGTCGCTGGTGCCGAGGTCGAACACCTTCACCCGCGGCGAGGCGTCGTCGAGCGCGCGGAAGTAGCGCGTGATGTCGGCTACGTACGACAACCGGCCGACAGTTCCGGGAACGTAACCGAGCACCTTGAGCGGCGTCGGGACCTTGGAGTCGGCGGGAAGGTGATCGGTGAGCTCGGTATTGAACCGAGGCTCGGTCGTCAGCTCGCGGATCTTCGCGGTGTACGCGGAATCGACCGGCTGCTGAAGGGCCAGGACGGCGAGGACGGCGTGGACCATGCCAGATTCTCCGGAACGCGGGGTAAGCCTTCCTTCAGAAACGTGATCAGCAGCTGGTTGACCTCGTCGGGATTCTCTTCCGCCGCCGCGTGTCCGACCCCCGGCAATACCACGAACGCGCCGCGGGGCAACTCCGTCGCGAGTCGGGCGCCGTCGCGCACAGGAATC
>DATHDT010000272.1:0-3944 GCA_035318905.1 Gemmatimonadales bacterium
TGCTCTGATGGAGATAGACGAGCGTGCGGCCGTCCGGCGCGACCTGCACGCCGGTGTTGACTCCGCCCGTCACGACGCGCGTACGTTTGAACCCTGGTATGTCGATGCGATAGATGTTGTCGCGGCCACGCTCCTCGACCACGGCGTAGACGCACTTGGAGTCGGGGCACCAGGTGTACGAGCCGACCGACAGATTCCATCCCGCCGTCGCCTCGACCGCTGCCCCGCCCGAGCGTCGATCACCCAGCATCAGCCGCAGGCGGTCCGCCTCGAACCCCGCGCGCTCCATGGACAGATAGGCCGCCCACCGGCCGTCGGGAGAGTAGCGAGGCGTGTTGTCGGCGCCGGGAGTCGTCGTGATGCGCCGCAGGGTGGTCCCGTCCACCGCGTAGATGTCGGCGTTCGTATTGTCGGCGACGACGGAGTCGCCGTGCATCACCACCAGGATGTCCTTCCCGTCCGGCGACACGGCGACGTCGCCGTCGCCTCCCGTGGCGATCGCGGGCACGTCGTGGTCTACCGGGGTCAAGTCGCTCGCCTGTCCGGTCGCGACGTCCACGCGAAACAGGTGCTGGCGCTTCCCCACCCGGAAGTCGTCCCAATGGCGCCACATGAGACTGGTCCAGATGCGCGCGTCGGTGGGATAGGCGCCGTTGCGGCGATCGATCTCCTGATCGGCAGGCCACTTGCTGTCGCTGACGACCAACAGCCCGGCGCCATTCGGGAGCCAGATCGGATCGGACGCGCCGTCCGGCAGGTGCGACAGCTTCCGAGCGTCGCCGCCGCCGATGGGGAGGAGCCACACCTGGGCGCCGCTGTCGCGCGTCGCAATAAATGCCAATGTCTTCCCGTCGGGCGACCAGCGCGGCTGCCGGTCGGAGCCGGGACCGCCGGTGAGCTGGCGGGAGCGCCCGGTCGCCAGCTCCGCCACCCAGACCCGCGAGATGCCCCGGTTGTCCTGCAGCGATGGCACGCTCACCGAATACGCCACCCATTTCCCGTCGGGGGAGAGCTGCGGGTCGCTCACGTTCTTCAAGGCGATGAAGTCTTCGAACGCGATGGCGCGTCGTTGAGCGGGAAGAAGTGATGGAGTAAGCAGCAGGCAGGCCAGCAGCGAAACGGGAGTGCGCATTAGAACTCCGGGTGAGTCATGATGGCGCGGACCAGGTCATCGTACACCTTGGAGTCGGGGGTCACGGCGCCGCTCTCGTCGGTGTGGACATTCCAGGAACATAACTCGTTCAGCGCCGTGGCTTCCTCGTAGGTCAGGTGCAGCACGTGGCCATCGCCGTCCCGCTTCGCGCCGTCGAGAACCTTCTTCAAGACGTCGGGGAGATGCTTCGCGCTCCCGATGGCGTCGTACTGTTGTCTGGTCACGTGGAGATCCATGCGCTAATGTTGGTACCTTCGTCGCCGCCCGCAACCGGCCCACCACACCACAGCCCGGAGTCCGATGCCGCGCACCGCGTTTCTCTCCACCGGTTTCCACGTGCCCGCGCGCGTCGTCACGAACGACGACCTCGCCAAACTCATGGACACGTCGGACGAGTGGATCGTGCAGCGCAGCGGGATCAAGACGCGCCACTGGGTATCCGACGGCGAGACCGGCGTCTCACTCGCGCGCGAGGCGTCACTCAAGGCGCTCGGCAAGGCCGGCCTCACGCCGGCAGACCTCGACTGCATCGTCTACTGCACCTGCACGCCCGATCACTTCGAGCCCGGGAACGGCGTCTTCCTGCAGCGCGAGTTGGGCATCACCGACGTCCCCGCCGTGGACGTGCGCAATCAGTGCAGCGGGTTCATTTACGGCCTTTCGATCGCCGACGCGTGGATTCGGACGGGCCAATACAAGCGGATCCTGCTCGTGGGCGCCGAGGTCCATTCGCGAGGACTCGACAAGACGACCCGCGGCCGCGACACCGCGGTGCTGTTCGGCGACGGCGCGGGCGCCGCGGTGCTGGGCCCGACGGAAGAATCGGGTCGCGGCGTGCTGTCGACGCACATCTTCGCGGATGGGCGCTACGCCGAGAAGCTGTGGGTCGACGGGCCAGGCCTCGCGCACGACCCGTTCGTGAGCAAGGAGATGCTCGACCGGGGCCTGCAACTGCCCGTGATGGAAGGACGCGAAGTGTTCAAGTTCGCGTCCGTGAAGATGCCCGAGTCGGTCGCGATCGCCCTGAAGGCCAACGGCTTCACGCCCGCCGACGTCAAGCTCCTCGTCCCCCATCAGGCCAACATGCGAATCATCGAAATGGTGCAGAAGGCGACGGGGCTGCGGGAGGATCAGGTCTACGCCAACATCCAGCGCTACGGCAATACCACAGCCGCTTCGATCCCCATCGCGCTCGACGAGGCGCTCGCCGAGAAGCGGCTCGCGCGCGGCGACTTGCTGATGTTGACGGCGTTCGGCTCAGGATTTACGTGGGGAAGTGCCGCGATTCGCTGGTAGCCTCTAACCCCCGGTTCCGGCCGCTGGTACCTTAGCCACTGTGCAGGTCGCGAGGGTGTCGGATGCGAGCCGGAAGCTGTCGCTGCAAGATGTGGGTCGCGTGGGTGGCGTTGCTGCACGCCGCGTGGGCATCCGCCGCGTGCGACCGACGGCCTGCGGTGCTCGGCATCACGTTCCGACCCCAGTCGCCGAGCTTGATCGACGTGGTACTCCAGGACGTCGGACGCTGGCCGACTGGCGTTCCCGCGACGATTCGCGGACCGTCGTCGCCCCTGGGGACATTCTCGGAGCGTGAGGTGGACGGGGCCGCGCAGCTCGTCGCGCTGCCGGGTGTCGTCGCGGTCGTGGGTCACCAGGACAGCCGCAACACGCTCCTCGCCGCGCCGCTGTACGACGAAGCAGGCATCCCTCTGGTTGTCCCCAACTCCACGAGTCGCGCCATCGGAGCCGCCAGCCCCTGGGTCTTCCCCGTGGCCCCGAACGATTCCCAGGAAGGCGCGTTCATCGCGGCATTCGCCACGCGAGTCCTGCACGGCCGCGTGATCGCGCTCCTGTACGACAACGATGAGTACGGCCGCGGCTTGCGGGACGGCATCCGCCCGGCACTCGCGGCCGCCGGCGCGGAGCTCGCCGCCGAAGCGCCGATCGGTTCGGTGTGTGAGGCGGGTGGCGGGAGCGATGCCACGGTCTTGCTGATCACATCGCGCCGGCCGCCTCCGGATGTCTTGGTGCTGGCCGCTCGACAAGTAGATGTCGCGTGCATCGTTCGCCAAGCCCGGCAGCGCATCCCGACGCTGCGCTTCATCACGGGCGACGCCGTCGAGATCAATGCCGGCCAACTCGCCGCCATGGGTCCGGCGGCGGATTCCACGTATTTCGTGGCGTTCTGGTACGACGGCCTCACCGACGAGCGCTCGGTGGCATTCGCGATCGCCTTTCGACGCGTGATGGACGCGACGCCGACACCCGCCGAGGCGATGCAATACGACGCGCTGATGCTGCTGATGACCGCGGTGCGCGACGTCGGTGCCGACCGCAAGGCGATCCAGACGTACCTCTCCCAGTTGGGCCACTCCCGGCCCGCGTACGAGGGCGTGACCGGACCGATCTCCTTCGGCGCCGGGCGCCGCCGTCCGCTCTACATGCTGCGCGTCCGCGGGGGCGCGACGGCCCCAGTCCCCATCCCGTGAAACGGGCGCTCACCCTTCGCGGATCGCTGCGCCTCATCGGCTTCGGCGCGGTGGCCTACGTGGCCATCATCGCGCTCGTGATCGCCTTGCGGCTCGGCCCGACGGCGATCGCGCTGCGGCGCTACAGCGAGCGCATGCTCGAAGGGTACAGCGGCATGCAGGTGCGTACGCTCGCGTTTCATCAAGCCATTGAGGACATCCACCCGCTCCTCATACGGGTCGCGCGCGGCACGTCGCCAGACGCCGTGCGGCCCACGCTACAGGCGGTCCGCGCGGGCGTCGACTCCCTGGCCGCGATGGCGAGT
>DATHDT010000273.1:0-4445 GCA_035318905.1 Gemmatimonadales bacterium
CCCTGAAGAAGCGCCTGCCCGAGCTGGAGCGGGCGGTGAAGCGCATGCTGCTGCCCAAGGACGCGGCCGACGAGAAGAACGCCATCCTCGAGATTCGCGCCGGCACCGGCGGCGACGAGGCCGCCCTGTTCGCGGGCGACCTGCTGCGCATGTACACGCGCTTCTCCGAGCGGCGGGGTTGGAAGCTCGAGTTCCTCGATCTGTCTCGGGGCAGCATGGGCGGCATCAAGGAAGCGGTATTCGCGGCCCGCGGCCCCAAGGCGTACGGCACGCTGCGTTACGAGTCCGGTGTGCACCGCGTGCAGCGCGTGCCGGAGACCGAGGCGCAAGGACGCATCCACACGTCAGCCGCGACGGTCGCGGTGCTGCCGGAAGCCGAAGAAGTCGACGTCAAGATCGAGGACAAGGACCTGCGGATCGACGTGTTTCGCTCCGGCGGGCCCGGCGGTCAGAGCGTCAACACGACCGACAGCGCCGTCCGCGTGACGCACCTGCCGACGGGTCTCGAAGTGAAGTGCCAGGACCAAAAGTCCCAGCTGCAGAACAAGATCAAGGCGATGGAGATCCTTCGCTCTCGGCTCCTCGACCGCATGGTGTCGGAGCAGGAAGCGGCGCGCGCGCGCGACCGCCGCGCCATGGTCGGCACCGGCGACCGCTCGGCCAAGATTCGCACGTACAACTTTCCGCAAAACCGCGTTACCGATCACCGCATCCATTTCACGACACATGCCGTCGATCAAGTGCTGGATGGGAAGCTCGATGATCTGATCGCTGCCGTGAAGCAGGCGCAGGAGAAGGAGCAGCTCAATGACTGAGATGCTGCGGCGGTCAAGGAGCAAAGGCGGCGGTCAAGAGGCGAATGCGGCGGTCTGGGCTGCGTTGTCCGGGACGACGGTCGGCGACGCGTGGCTGCGCCGCGACGAGCCGAAGTCCGCCGAGCTCGTCGCCAGGTATCAGGAGGCCGTGGCGCAGCTCGCGCGCGGCGTGCCGTTCGCGTACGCGGTCCGCCGCGCGGGGTTCCGGACCCTCGATCTGCTGATCGATTCGCGCGCGTTGATTCCGCGTCCTGAGACCGAAGGGCTGGTCGACCTGGTACTGCGGCACGCGGGGAGCGGCGGACTGGCGGCGGACATCGGCACCGGGAGCGGTTGCATCGCGCTGGCATTGGCGACCGAAGGCCGGTTCGAGCGGATCATCGCCGTCGAGCGCTCCGCGCAAGCCGTGGCGCTGGCGCGCGAGAATGTCGCGCGGGTGCGCCCGCCGACACCGGTCGAGATTCGAGAGGGAGACCTGCTTGCGCCTCTTGCCGGCGCTCGCTATCGGGTGATCGTCGCGAACCCTCCGTACCTGAGCGACGCCGAGTACGACGCGCTGGACCCGTCGGTGAAGTCCTTCGAGCCGCGCGAAGCCCTGGTCAGCGGGCAGGGCGGCTTGGACGCCACAGGCGCGCTGCTGGCGGGGGCGGCGGCGCTGCTCGAGTCGGGCGGCTTCTTGGCGCTGGAAATCGACGAGCGGCGCGGCGACGCGGTGCGCGGTCTGGCTCACGCTCATGGGTGGACGCGCATCGACGTGCACGAGGATATCTTCGGCCGGCCACGGTTTGCGGTGGCGTACCCCACCCCCATGGAGGGATGAGTGATCGACGACAAGGCGGAGGACCTGGGGCGGCTACTGGGCCAAACCGAGGAATACAAGGCATTGCGTCGTGCCAGCGACCGGCTGCGCGAGGACGCCCCCGTGCAGAAGATCATCGCGGAGGCGGAGCAGCTCGCGCAGGACATCGAGCGCGCCGCGCAGCAGGGGCAGGAACCCACGAAAGAACAGGTCGAGCAGTACGACAAAGCCTTACAAGGCGTCCAGGGGAATCCGGTGTATCAGCAGATGGTCGCCGCACAGGCGAACTTCGAGAAGCTGATGTCCAAGATCAACGCCCGGATCTACGACGGCATGAAGAAGGGCTCGGCGAGCCCCATCATCACGCTGGGATGACGTTCATCGTTGTGGAGGGGCCGGAGGGAGCGGGGAAGTCGACGCTCACCCGGTCGCTCACGTCGCGGCTTCTCGCCGAGGGACGGCGCGTGCTCCCCGTGCGGCAGCCCGGTGGCACGCCGATCGCCGAGGCAGCGCGCAAGCTGGCGCTCAAATCGAAACATGAGATCACGCCCGCCGCCGAGTTGTTTCTGTTCCTCGCGGCGCGGGCGGATCTGGTCGACCGGGTCGTCCGGCCTGCGTTAGAAGATGGGCAGGTTGTCCTGGCGGACCGTTATGATCTATCGACCCTGGCGTATCAGGTGGCCGGACGCGGCTTGCCGCGACCGGAGGTCGAGGCGGCGTTGCGACTCGCGACGGGTGGGCTGGTCCCGGACCTGACACTAGTGTTGGATGTGCCCGTGGCCGTCGGGCGGGAGCGCCAGCGGCGGGCACAAAAGGAGCAGGATCGGATAGAAGTGCAGGACGATGCCTTTCACGAGCGCGTCCGTGTGGCCTACCACACCGCCGCCGGACCGGGAATCGTCCATATTGATGCGAGTCAGCCCAAGCAAGCCGTGCAGGACGCCGCCTGGCGCGAAGTCCAGGCGGTGACCGCACCTTCACTGCGAGGCGTTCCATGATGCGTCATAAATTCGCCGTCGTCGCCGTCGTTGCCGTGGTCGCGCTCGCGACCGGCGGCTGGTTCCTGCAGCGCGAGACCGAGCCCGAGGGGTCGGTCTACCAGCAGGCGCGGCTCTTCGAGGACGTCCTCGCCCACGTGTCGGACTACTACGTGGATTCGCTCGACGAGAAGAAGCTCTACGAAATGGCGATCGACGGCATGCTCGACCAGCTGCACGATCCCTACTCCGTCTACCTGAAGCCCGAGGACTTCCGGCAGCTCACCGAAGCGACAACAGGCAACTATTCGGGCCTCGGCATCCAGATCGACGTGCGCGACGGATGGATCACCGTCGTGGCGCCGCTGCCCGACACGCCCGCGGAACGCGCCGGCGTGCAGACGGGTGACCGCATCGTCGCCCTGGACGGGCGCTCCACTGAAGGCTGGAAGCAGGACCAGGCGGTGAAAGAGCTGCGCGGTCCCGCGGGCACTCCCGCCGAGCTGACGATCCGGCGCTCCGGCGTCGATCAGGCGATCAAGTTCAAGCTCACGCGCGCGGCGATCCACATCCGCTCGGTGCAGATCGCGATGATGCTCGACGACCGCGTCGGGTACGTGTCGCTCTCACCGGTGAATGAGACGTCGGCGCAGGAAGTGGCCGCCGCCGTCGACTCCCTGATGAAACAGGGGATGAAGTCCCTCATCTTCGATCTGCGTGGCAACCCCGGTGGCTTGTTGGACCAGGGTGTCGGCGTGTCGGATCTGTTCCTCGATCCCGGCAAGGAGATCGTCGCGACCCGCGGGCGGGCTCCCGGCTCGACGCGCGAGTTCCATGACTCGAAGGTGCAGCGCTGGCCCGGCCTCCCGATCGTCGTCGTGGTGAACGGTGGCTCCGCCAGCGCCGCCGAGATCATCGCGGGGGCCCTGCAGGATCACGACCGCAGCGTGCTCGTCGGCACACCGACGTTCGGCAAGGGGCTCGTGCAGTCGTTCTGGCGCCTCACGCCCGAGTCGGGCCTCAAGCTGACGACGGCGCGCTGGTACACGCCGAGTGGGCGCACGATTCAACGCGTCACGAAGTCGGAAGCCGAGCAGGAGGCGCAGGTGCTCGCGGCCCAGCGCGGGCAGGACGTGAAGGTCGATTCCACGTTGGTCTTCCACACCGACGGCGGTCGCACCGTGTACGGCGGCGGTGGCATCCGGCCCGACTTGTTCGTCGCGCCCGATACGTTCACCACAGCCGAGCGCGCGTTCACGCGGGCCCTCGGCGACAAGATCCCGGTGTTCCGCGATGCGCTGGCGACGTACGCGTTGGAGCTCAAGGACGGGCACCGGCTTGCGGCCGCGAACTTCCCGGTGACCGACGGGATGGTGGACGAGATCATCCGGCGCATCCGCGCCAAGGGCGCGCAGCTTCCGGACTCGGTGATCGGTGGCGCACGCACGCTCATCAGCCAGGAGCTGTCGTATGAGGCGTCGCGCTATGTGTTCGGGCGTCCGGCCGAGTTCCGTCGCCGCATGAGCGATGATCGACAGATCCAACAGGCGCTCGCGCTGGCGAAGAAGGCCAAGTCGCCGCAGGACCTGCTGGCGCTAGCCGCGACGCCCGCGCCGATCCGGAATCAGTGACCTCTCCCCGGTCGGTGGTCGGGCTCATCGGGCCCGGCCGCGCGGGGATTGGCTTGGCGCTGGCGCTCACGCAGGCCGGCTACACGGTGCGGCTGCATGGCCGCAAGAAGAAGAAAGTGCCGTCACCCCTCACGCTCACCGTCGGGGACGGCGAGACCGCGCCCGACTGGGTGGCCTCAGCGGGCGTCGTGATTCTCGCCGTGCGCGACGACGGCATCCGCCC
>DATHDT010000274.1:0-4925 GCA_035318905.1 Gemmatimonadales bacterium
TTCCCAGTCGCGTCCAGCACGTAGTAGTCCGGCCAGGCGAAAGTAACGAACGCTCGCTTGGTATCGCTCCGGTAGTCGTAGAAGACCGGCAAGTCCTCCGCGTGCTGCTCCTTCAAGAGGCGCCTAACCTCGTCCGACCACGGGCGGTCCACGATAGCGACGACCCTCGCTCCCGCGCCCGAGAACTGGCGTGCGATCTTCTGGACAGCACCCAGGTCGTGCACGGAGAAAAAGCAGGCGGGAGACCAGAACATGACGACGGTGACGTGTCCTTGCGCGAGGTCGCTCAGGCGATGGGTCTCGCCCGTGCTGGATAGCAAGCGCGTGGGACCGGTGAGGGAACGAGGCGCGGCTCCTCGGAGGACGGCGGCGCGCATTTCTCCCCTGGCGTCTCTCACCCAGGAGTCCCAGCGCGCGCTCGGCAACTGAGGCGCGGTGGCCGCGCGAATCGAGTCGCCGAAGGCGGGAGACGCGGCTGGATCGGCGGCGACCCTCGCGTAGCCTTGCAAGGCCTGCACTGTATCTCCGAGCGCGGTCCAAGTTTGGGCAATTCGGAGGAACACGGCCGGGCTCCAGCCATAGGAGGCCGCGAGCCGGAGCGTGTCCAGCCCCGCCGTCGTGTCGCCGTCCTGGATGAGGGCGTTCGCGAGCTCTGCGAGAATAGGTTGAGCGGCCGCGCGATTGGCCACACGTTGTTCGGCGGTCGTCGCGGTCAGGGGCCGGTACGCGTCGGGCGCTTCGGCAAGCAATCGAGCATCGTCTCGCAACCACTCCATCCCCATGCGCCGAAGCGTTGGATACTGGAGCAGCTCGGTACCCCAGAAGGCCGACGGGTCCGACGTCCGGCGTTGCGCGCTGCGAAGGCGAGGAATCCATACGCGCAAGGCGGCCGTGTCGTGGACGGCCCACGCGTTTACAGCTGCGTTCTGGGCGAGCAAACGAATGTCCGCGAGCAAACGAAGGGTCGAGTCACCGCTGGGCTCGAGCTTCGCCAGCTTCGCCCACAGGGGCTCGAGGGCCCTGAAGTATGCGCCCGGATCCCTCTCGCGCTTGGTGTGATCGCGCTCATTATACTCGAAGTGGTCGCGCGACAGGCGATTCTCGCGGCTGAATAGGACGTCAGGATCGTCCGGGAACTCGCGCTCGAGTCTGGTTCGCCAATGACGACTTGCGACGGTGTCGTCAATTGCGATCGCGTAGGACAGCATGCCGGAGATCGTGGCGACGGGGAGCGCATGTTGCTCCGCGAGGGCGCGATGAAAGACGGCGAAGCGCCGGCGATGCCCCACCATCAGGCTGTCCGCGATGCGGTCGCCGAGGACCCAGCGCTCGAAGTTTGAGAGCAAGCTCCAGGCTTCCGGCTCGTCCGGGTATAGGGCGGTCAGTGTGCGGACCGTCTTCAGCCCTTCCTCCCAGTTCCTTCCCATGAGATCGCGTTCCTTCTGCACGAGCGCTTCAAACAACGGGCGGCGCGTTTCGTCCGCGGTCACAAGGTCCCACAGCCGTTCATCGTTGTCGTCCACGACGTCGCCCGAAGGAGTTTCCACCGCGAAAACGGCGAAGACCACGGAATCAGGGAGCCTGAACTCACCGTCGAATACGCCCGTGCTCTTGCGGTGCAGGATGCCGGCGCGCGTGTGCATCGGTCCGCGGTTGTACCCCTCGTCGGAGCGCCGGCGGAAGCGCGCTCGCAACACCAGAGAGTCAAATCCCTGCAGCGCGGCGCTCGGCGTGTAGCTGACATGGATCATTGCCCCCGGCACCGGCCGTGGGGGGTCGAGCCGCAAGTAACCGGTCCGCTCGCCCGCAGAGGCGTTGTTCGAGCCCCGGATGAGGAACAACGCCAGCAGTGCGGCAGCCGTGGCGAGCCCGGCGACCAGAGCCCCGGGTCGCTGCGTCGTCGCGACGCTCCGGTCCTCCGTCGGCAACACCATTCGCACGCCCGTGGAGCGCGAAGCGATGATCCGTTCCAGCACGGCGTCGCTCGGCTGGGCGTCGCTCGCCAAGTCCGCCACTGCGCGTACCGCCACAACGGTTTCGCGGCACCTGACACACGTCTCCAGGTGCTTTCCCACAGCGCGCTGCGCGTCCGCGGTCAGCGAGCGGGACGCGAAGCCCGCCAGCAGGTCCGGCTTCGGGTGTCTGAACAAAGTCATGTGCGACCTCTCATGGCTGCGCTCAAGAGTTTGACCGCCCGGGACAAGCGCACACGCGACGCTCCGGGCGTGATGCCCAACAGTGACGCGATCTCGTCGTGCGAGTACGCTTCTGTCTGCCGGAGGACGAGAACAGCACGCAAGTCGTCAGGCAGCGTCCCGATCGCGCGCTCCAGGTCCCATCGCGCATCGTCGGTCGCCCGCACCGACCGAGTCTCCGCAACTCCTTCGTGAAGCTGCACTTCACGCCTCCGCCGCTCGGCGCGCAGCCGCATCAGTGCCAAACGTGCGAGTACACGCTTGAGCCACCCAATCAGACTCCCACGCCCGTCGTACTTGTGTATGGACTCCGGCAAGCCGACGAAGAGATCGTGGAGAACATCCTCGGCATCCTCCACCGAGGCCGTGAGCCGCCGCGCAAGGCGAAACAACGCCGTCCCATGCAATCGATAGAGGTCGGCGAGAGCGTCGGCATCACCGCTCGCGACTCGACCGACCAGATCCGGGTGTACGCGTGAATCCGAGCTGATGGCCGTTCCTCCCATGCCCTACCGGATGCCAGCAGAAGGAGAAATGTTACTAGAACCGATGAACCCGATACTCCTGGCCGCCCTCGCCGTGATCACCCAAGTGCCCGACTCCGGCGCCGTGCTCTACTCAGCCTGGTGCTCCCGCTGCCACGGCGCCGATGCCCGAGGCACGCCCGTCGCCTCGGTCCGCACCGACGTGCCTCCCGCCGATCTCGCGAAGTGCGCCGTCAGTACGGCTGAGACCGAGGACCAATGGGTCGACGTCGTCACGCAGGGCGGGAGAGCGTTCGGGCTCTCGCTCGACATGCCGGCCTACGGCGACGCCGGGACAGCGGAGCAGATCCGGATGGTGGTGCGATACGTCAGGTCGCTGTGCCGCGAACGTGGCTGGCCGCCCGGTGAGCTGAACTTTCCACGCGCCTTCCTGGTCGAGAAGGCCTACCCCGAGAATGAGCTGGTCGTGACCGCCGAGGGGTCGGGCCAGGAATTCATCTTCGAGCGGCGGGTGGGCCGACGCCTCCAGTTCGAGGCGGCTGTTTCCACGATTTTCGACGGACGCGACCGATCCTTCGATCACGCCACCGGGGCAATCAAGTACAACGTCTGGCACGATCTCGAACGGCGCGCAATCGCGAGCATCGGGCTGGAGGCATCTCCGGCGCTGGGCCGGAACGATCGCTTGGAACTGGAGCCATTCCTCACGGCCGGCTGGCAGCGACCCGACTTCATCGTGCAGGGCGAAGCGCTCGCCGGATGGGAAAAGACTGACGGGTTCGCCACTGGCTCGCTGCGCCTCGGCGTCGGACGCGAGATGGGTCGGTTTGTGCCGATGGTCGAGACAGGGTGGGACTGGGCCAGGGGAGCACCAGGCACGTTGACGATCTACCCGCAGACGTGGATTCGCCTGTCGCGGCTCGGCCACGTGGCCGGATCGATCGGTGCTGGGATTCCGGTGAACGGCCCCGAGCGCGGGCATGTCACGCTGACGGGGTTCTTGTTGTGGGACTTCGGCGACGCCCCGCTGTTCCGCGGCTGGTAGCTAGACCTTGTGCGCGGCGCCGTTGACGGTGAAGCGCTGAATCGTCTGCGCCAGTTTCGCGGCGGCGTTGGAGAGATGCTGTGACGTCGCGGTGAGCTCCCCCAGCGACGCGATCTGCTGTTCGGTCGCGGCAGACGTCTGTTGCGCGCCGTCCGCCGCTCCCTGGGCGATGTCCGCGACCTCCTCCATCCGGCGCAAGACCTCGCTCATCCGCATCGTCTGATTCTCCGTCTCGGCGGCGAACGTCGTGGCGAATTGCACCGTCCTGTTGAGATCCGAGTGGATCGCGTCGAGGGCACCCTGGACCGTCGTGGCGACTTTGCCCACGCCCTGCGCCGCTTCCTTCCCCTGGCTCATCGCCTCCATCACCCGGGCGATCTGCCCCTGCGTGTCGCGCACCCGAACGCGAACCTCCTCGGCCGAGCGCGCGCTCTGCTCGGCGAGCTTGCGGACCTCGCCGGCCACGACTTTGAACCCAAGTCCATGCTGGCCGGCGCGTGCCGCCTCGATCGCCGCGTTCAACGCGAGCAAATCGGTCTGACTCGCGATGCGTGTGATGCCCTCGACCAGCTTGCCGATCTCGCGCGACTCCTTGTCGAGCGCGAGCGCAACCTCGGCCGCATGGTCCATGGCGACGAGCAGGTTCATGAGCAGGGAGCTGGCGCGAGAGACTTCCTCGCCGCGTTTCCGCGCCTGCTGGGCGATGTCCGTGATCTGATGCTCGGCGTCCTGGGCCCGCCGGTGCAGTGACACCGCGAGGTCCGAGGCGGCCAGCGAGTCCTCGCGGCCATGTCCAATGAGTTGCCGCTGCCGTTCCGTCCCCTCGGACAGCTGTTGTGTGGTCGCGGAAATCTCCTGCGACCCTGCCTGCAGCTCTTCTGCCGAGGCGGCGAGCTGCTGGGCCATGGCGGCGAGGTCTTCACCCTGGCGCTGCACCTGGCGCACGATATCGGAGATGCTCTCGGTAGTGCGGTTGACGCTCAGGCCGAGGTACCCGATCTCGTCGAGCTCGGAATCCTTGGTCTGCACTCGCAGGTCCCCGCGCTCCACCTGGGCCAGCACACCGCGGGCGGAGCGGAGCCGGTCGACAATGCGCACCAGCATGGGCACGAGCGCGACACAGGCGAACAGCAGCACCAGCAATTCCTGCAGATAGAGCGACCAGCTCCAGCCGCGCAACGCGGTGATCAGGCCGAACCC
>DATHDT010000275.1:0-8066 GCA_035318905.1 Gemmatimonadales bacterium
TCCACTGGTCCGACGTCTCGAGGATCTTCGAGAACTCGTCGTTGGTCATCACGCGCGCGGGCGCGTAACTCCCCGTGCCCGAGAGCTCGGCGAAGGGACGCTTCACGCGGGCACCCCCCCGGTCGTCGCGAACTCGGCGGCGATGTCGTCGCTCAGGTGGCTGCGCACGGCCTGCACCGCGACGCGGATCGCGTTCTTGATGGCTTTCGCGGGAGACGAGCCGTGACAAATGATCACGACGCCGCGGACGCCGAGCAGCGGGGCGCCACCGTAGGTGGCGTAGTCGAGGACCTTGAGGACGTTGGCCATGCCGGGGAGCTTCAGCACTTCGGGCACTTCCCGCTTCATCAGGGAGACGAACACCCGCGCCGCCGACTCGTAGAACTTGAGGACGACGTTGCCGACGAAGCCGTCGCCTGCCACGACGTCGAGCGGCTGGCCGCGGCATTCACCGGCCGGAATGTCCCTGCCCTCCACGTTCCCCACGTACGTGATGCCGGGCGTCTGCTTGAGGAGCTGGTGCGCCTCCTTGGTGACGGCGTTCCCCTTTTCGTCTTCTTCCCCGATGTTGAGCAAGCCCACGCTGGGCGTCGCGCGGCCGAGGACGTCCCGGGCATACACGGCGCCGAGGTGGGCGAAGCCGACCAGCTCGCGCGCGTCGCAGTCGACGTTCGCGCCGGCATCGAGCAGGAGGATGGGCTTGGTGGCCGTTGGGAGCAGCGCCCCGATCGCGGCGCGTTGCACGCCCGCATGGAGCCGCAGCAGCAGGGTGCTCGCCGCCATCACCGCGCCGGTATTGCCGGCCGAGATGAAGGCGTCCGAATTCCCCTTTTTCTGCAGCTCGAGACCCACCGCGATCGACGAGCGCGGTTTGCCCCGGACCGCGGCGAGCGGCTTTTCCCCCATCCCCACAACCTCGGGGGCGTCGACGATGTCTATCCGGGACCGATCCACGCCCGCCGTCTTGGCGAGCGCCGCCTCGATGTCGGGGCGGCGGCCCACCAGCTGCACACGGAACTCGGGCGGCAGCTCCAGCAGCGCCTGGGCGGCGCCTTCGACCTCTACTCGCGGGGCGTTGTCCCCACCCATCGCGTCCAGCGCGATGCGAATCACGTCAGTCCTCGACGGTCACTCGCTGCTCGCCCTTGTAGTAGCCGCAGGTCGGACACACGCGGTGCGGTTGCTTCATGTCGCCGCAGCGCGGGCACGGCTGCAGCGTGGGGCGCACCGCTTTGTAATGCGTGCGGCGCGCGCGCTTCTTGCGTTTGGATGTTCTACGCTTCGGTACGGCCATGTACGTCGTCCTCGTCTTTAAGAGCGGAGCTTGTCCTTCAGGGACTCGAGCGCCTGCCACCGCAGATCGGTGACGGGCGCGCAGCCACAGGGGCCAGCGTTTAGGTCCTTCCCACACTGCGGGCACAGGCCGCGGCAGTCCTCGCGGCACTGCAGGAACCGCGGGACGGCGAGCAGCAGTTCCTCCCGGATGGCCGGTGCGAGGTCGATCTCGCCCGCATCCGCGGCCAACCCGTATGCGTCCGGGTCGTCCTGCGCCTCCGGGTCCTGCGTGAACAGGGCGTGCGCGTCTGCCGTCACAGGGGCGGTCACCGGCGTCAGGCAGCGCCGGCACTCGCCAGTCACCACCGTCCGCAGCGTGCCGTGCCAATAGAATCGCCCTTCCCCGGCGGCCTGCAACCGGCCCGTCACCACCACGGGATCCCTCAGGGCGACGTCCAGCCCCTCGAGCACCGGGTCGGCCTGTCCGAGCTCGCCCCGGGTCTCGACGGGCCCCCGGGCCAAATCCCGCAGGTCAACGCGCAGCATGGTGAGCGAAGCTAAACCCTTGTGGCACTTGCGTCAACAGAGCGCGGCCAACTCGCTTTCGGGGAAGAAAAACGCCACTTCCCGGGCCGCGTTCTCTGCCGAGTCGGACGCATGGATCGCGTTTCGCTCCTTGGACTGCGCATAGAGCTTCCGAATCGTTCCGGGCTTCGCCTCGGCGGGATCGGTCGCGCCAATGACCTCGCGCAGGTGCGCGACGGCGTTGTCGCGCTCGAGGGCCAGCGGCAGCGCCGCCCCCGACGTCATGAACGTCACCAGTGAGCGGAAAAACGGACGCTCGCGGTGCACGGCATAGAACGCCTCGGCCTGCGGCTGCGACAGGTGGACCAGGCGGGCGGCGCGGACCTTGAAGCCCTGGGCTTCGAGGTGCGCCAGCACTTTACCGGCGTTGCCGGCTTGGACGGCGTCGGGCTTGATGATCGCTAAAGTCAACATCGGCTATTGGCTACCGGGTATTGGGTGTTAGATGGCGACCAGGCGGCGAATGAGGTCCGCTCTCGTCAGGAATCCTACGACCACTCCCTCGCGCACTACCGGAAAGCGATCGACGTCCTTGTTGTTCATCAGGTTCGCGACGTCCGACAGCGTCTGGTCCTCGGACAGGCACAGCACGGTACGGGCCATGACGTCCTTCACGGGCAGGTCCCGCGGGTCGGAGCTGGTACGCTGCGCCAGGTTCTTGGGGACGGCGCGGAACTCTCCGCTTTTCGTTTTCTGGAGGTAGTTGGGGATCAGGTACCGCAGCAGCTCGCGGTGCGACACCATCCCCATCAACGCCCCCGCGTCGTCCACCACGGGGATGGCGCGCACATCCCGTTCGATCATCAGCCGGGCCACGTCGCCGAGGGTCTGCTCCGGGTGCGCGGCGAGCACGTCGGGTGTCATCAGATCCCGGACCGTGAGGTGACTGGGCAGCTCGACGGCGTCGAACGCGCCGATCTGCGCCACCTGCTCCGGGGTCTTGGCCGCGAGCAACGCGAGCACCGTTTCGGGATCCGACAGGATCCGGGCGAACGCGCCCACCACCTGCAGGTAGGTGGCCGTCTCACGCGGCGGCGCCACGATGAGGATGACGATGCGCGCGGCGCGGTGCGGATCCTTCTCCCACTTGATCGGCGTGGTCGAGATCCCGACCGCCGTCACCAGCTTGCGCACCGCCTCTGTGCGAAAATGCGGCAGGAACGCATGCTCACCGACGCTCACCATGTCTTCGGGCCAGGCGTTGCGGATCACGGCGCTGAGTCGGTTGGTTTGCCCCTCCGCCACCGCTCCGGTCGAGATGAGACGCTCGGCAAGCCGCTCCGTCGCCTCCTTGACCGTCTGCGCGACGAGGGGCACGACGACGTGCTGGGGGTCGACGACGTCCTTGAGCTTCACAGCCGTTCCTTGAGGAGCGGCACGACGTCGGCGGGACGCTTCATCACGCTGATCCCCGCGCGCTCCAGGGCCGCCATCTTTTCCGCAGCCGTTCCCGACGAGCCGGAGATGATCGCGCCGGCGTGTCCCATGCGGCGGCCCGGCGGCGCGGTCTGGCCCGCGATGAAGCCGACGACGGGTTTCGTGACGCCGTGCCGCACGAACTCGGCGGCCTGCTGCTCGTCGGTCCCGCCGATCTCGCCGATCATCACGATCGCCTCCGTCTCGGCATCGGCCTGGAACGCGGACAGGCAGTGGATGAAGTTCGTGCCGATGAGCGGGTCCCCACCGATCCCGACGCAGGTCGACTGTCCGAACCCCTGCGTGGAGAGCTGATGAATGATCTCGTAGGTGAGCGTGCCGCTACGCGACACCACGCCGATCTTCCCGGGCTTGCAGATGTTGCCGGGAATGATCCCGACCTTGCTCTTGTCCGGGGAGATCAGTCCCGGACAGTTGGGGCCGATGAGCCGCGCGCCGCGCTCACTCACGAACGGCAGCACGCGCGTCATGTCGAGCACCGGGATCCCCTCGGTGATGCACACGATGAGGCCGATCCCCGCGTCTGCTGCCTCAAACACCGCCGACGCGGCGAAAGGCGGGGGCACGTAGATCACCGCCGCGTTCGCCTGCGTGTCGCGCACCGCGTCGGCGACCGTGTTGAACACGGGGACCACGCCCTCGAAGACCTGCCCACCCTTCCCCGGCGTCACGCCCGCCACGACCTTCGTGCCGTAGGAGATCATCTGCTTCGCGTGGAACGAGCCGTCGCGACCCGTGATCCCCTGGACGACGAGGCGCGTGGACTTGTCGATGAAGATGCTCACGCGGCCTTCCCCCCCCCCTTGGCCTTGGCGACCGCCTGCTTCACCGCTTCGTCCATGTCCCCCAGCGCCGACAAGCCCGCCTTTTGGAGAATGGCGATCCCCTCACGTTCATTCGTGCCGGTGAGGCGGATGACGATGGGGACCTTGAGGGGGAACTGCTGTGTAGCTTGGACGATGCCGTTCGCCACGTCATCGCCGCGCGTGATGCCCCCAAAGATGTTGAACAGGATCGCCTTGACGTTCGGATCGTTTGTGATGATGCGCAGGGCGGCCACGACCTTCGGCGGGTTCGAGGAGCCGCCGATGTCGAGGAAGTTCGCCGGCTCGCCGCCGTAATACTTCACCAGGTCCATGGTGGCCATCGCGAGGCCGGCGCCGTTGACGCAGCACCCGACGTTGCCGTCGAGCTTGATGAACGTGAGCCCCGCTTCGCGGGCCAGCACTTCGGCGGGTGCCTCGGCCGACGCATCCCGCAGCGCGGCGATCTCGGGCCGGCGGTCCAGCTCGTTGTCGTCGACGACGATCTTCGCGTCGAGTGCCTGGACTTTGCCGTCGGGCGTGGTGACGAGCGGATTGACCTCGGCGAGCGACGCGCCGACCGCATAGACGGCCGTGTACAGCTTCTGCATGATGTCCGCCGCGGCACGCGCCTGCGCCACGTCCTGATACAGGGCGAAGCCCAAGCTGAGCGCCTGGTGCGGCAGCAAGCCGTAGCGCGGATCCACGGCGAGCCGATGGATCTGCTCGGGCGTTTTGGCGGCGACTTCCTCGATGTCGATCCCGCCCGCTGCACTCACCATCAGCACGGGCCGTTGCGACGCGCGGTCGACGATGATCCCGACGTAGCTCTCGGAGGCGATGTCCGCGGCCGGGGCCACGAGGACCTTCTGCACGGTGAGGCCTTTGATCGTCATGCCGAGGATGGCGCGGGCGTGCGCCTCCGCTTCGGCGGCGGTCTTGGCGAGCTTCACGCCCCCCGCCTTGCCGCGGCCACCGGCGTGGACCTGCGCCTTGATGACGACCTTGCCCCCCATTTGCTCCGCGATCGCCTTCGCTTCGGCAGGCGTCGACGCGACCTCCCCCGGAGGCACGGGGATGCCGTGCTTCCGCAGAATGTCGCGCGCCTGGTACTCGTGCAGGTTCACCCGTGCTCCTTCGTGATGGTCGTCCCCGCTTCCCCCTGTAGCGCCGCGAGCCCGTGCGCCAGCTCCGCGATGATCGCCCGCGCGCCGTCTCCCCCCGCGCGCACGAAATCCGCGGCCGCTTCGACCTTGGGGCGCATGCTGCCGGTCCCCAGCTCCTTGCCCGCGAGGAGATGGTCCGCCTGCGCGAGCGACAGGCGCCGGATCGCTTCCTGTCGCGGCGTGCCGTAGGCGCGGTACACCGCGTCGACGTTCGTGAGGATCAAGAGCACCTGCGCTTCGATCTCCCGGCCCAGGATCGCGGCGACCCGATCCTTGTCCGCCACGGCGTCGATCCCCTCGAGGCCGAGGCGCGTGTCTCTAAAGACCGGTGGGCCCCCTCCCCCGCACGCGACCACGATGTGCCCCGCCCCGACCAGATGGCGGACCATATCGCGCTCCACGATCCCCACGGGCTTGGGGCTCGGCGCGAGGCGCCGCCACTGCCCGGGCTTCTCCTCTCGCACCGGCACGCCGCGCGCCTGCAGCCGCGCGACGCGGACGGAATCGAGCGCGTGGCCGATGGGCTTCGACGGCGTGCGGAGATTGGGATCGTCGGCGTCGCACAACGTCTGCGTGATCAACGTAACCACGGTGCGCCGCACGCCCGCGCGCGCCAGCGCGTTTTGCAGCGACTGCTGAATCATGTAGCCCATCCATCCCGCCGTCCCCGCGACCAGCACGCCGAGCGGGAGCGGTTCAACCTGATCGGCGGCGAGCTCGTTGCGCGCCAGCTCGTCCCCGACCTGCGGGCCGTTGCCGTGCACCAGCACGATGTGCCACCCCTCCCGCGCCAGGTCTACGATCGGCGCCAGGCTCTCGCGCGTGTGGCGGAACTGGTTGCCGATCGTCGGCCGCTCGCCCGGGGGCGCGACCGCATTGCCACCCAACGCGACGACGATGCTTCCCGGAGCCGGCGGGGGAGTCACGGCGGCGCAACCTAGCGGGGCCGACCGGCGGGAGCAAGCAGGCGCCGGATTTCCTTCCAGATCTGCCCGAAGCGCTCGAGATTCCCCTGCGTCATCGCGGAGTCGGCGCGGGTCACGAGGGCGCGCACCTGCTCCCAGCGTCCGCTCAGCGTGGTGTCGAGCGGGGCGTAAGCCTGTCCCGTCAACAATGACCGGAGGGCATCGCTCCGCGTCGGCCCCTGACCCCTGCGGGTGCCAAGCGCGAGATAGACGTCCGCGATGCCCCGGGGCACGCCGCCGGCCGCCTGCGCGAACCGCGCCTGTAGCGCGACGACTGAATCCCCGGCCAACCAGATCCGCAGCGTCCCGGGACTCTTTTCGCTCGACCCCACCAGGTCCGGCGGGCGGCTCGTGGGAGGGGCCGGCCGCCAGACGCGGAGGAAGGGCCCCGACGGCCCGACGGCACCGGCGAGCAAGGCGACGAACCGTGGCGGTTGAGGCGTGACGGTTTCGAACCCGATGGCGGTCCACACCTCCTGCCCCGACGCGACCTGAAACGGCTCACTGGGCCGCCGCGCCAACGAATCTGAATCGGCGGCCACATCGGCGCGCGCCAGCTGGGCGGCGGCGAGCGCAAAGACCTCTGCGGGATAGTTGACCTGACGTAACAGCTCATCGGGGAGGCCGTTCCGCGGCTCGACGAGTGGATCGAAATAGCGCGCCCACGCGGCGGTGAGGGAGTCATGTCCCGGCGCGAGCCAAACGTGCGTCTCGCCGGTCGCCGCGCGCACCGCGCCGACGAGTCCCGCGCGCAGGTAGCGGACCGGCGCATCGCGCCAGGGGAGCGCGCGCGCCAACGGGAACGCTTCACTCGACACATACCCCCAGCTCACCCACCACAAGGCGCTGTCGGCGAGCGCGGGAATTGGCTCGCCGAAATCCGCGAACGGGGCGAGCCGCTGCAAGCGGTCGACGACATCGCGCCGCCACAGCAGCACGCGGCCGTCGTTCTCGGCGCGAGCGAGTGACAGACCCTGCAGCGCCCACGCCAGCGCGGCGCGCCGCAGCGACCCGCGCAGCGGGACTCCCTGGGCGCGGAGCGCCGGCCATGTGTCGGGCGACACGACGGCAAACTCGGTCGCCCCTGGCATAAACCAGCTCAGCGTGTCGCCCGCTCGCACGGGTGCGCGGGCGACGGCCAAACCGGTATCGGTCTCGACGGCGAAGCGTGGCGCCGCCGGCGGCTGCAACGGCACGGTGAGCCATCTCCAACCGGGCGGCGTGGCCGAAAGCGCCACGGGCGCGCGAGGTGAGCCGCCCGCCACCAGCGCGACCCGTTTCCCGTCCCACAACGGGAGACCGTCGCCGCGCAGCGCGACTTCGATGGACGAAAAGGCCGGCGGGGGCCCCGTCTCGATCGGCGTCACGCCGAATGCGACCTGCTCGAGGGCGGCGCGGCGCCGGAGCAGCAGCGACTCATCCGAGGTGCGCGAGGCCCGCACGACGCCGGGCACGAGCGTGTAGCACCCGACCCAGGCGAGGAACAGGGCTGACCAGCTGCCCAAGACGATGTTCGGGACATCGCGCCAACCCCAGATGAGGCTCGCGATCGCCGTGGCGACGCCCACAGCGGCGACGAACGCCGCGCCCGGCAGTCGCACGTCGACGGCCGTCTGATCGAGGGTACCGTGCAGGCCGCCCACGACCTCCGCGGGATCGAGCGCCGCCCCCCACGCCAGCGCGAGCGCCAGGCAAGCCAGCAGAACCGCGAGATGGGCACGGGCGTGATCGCTGGTTCGCAGCCGGCCCTGCTGCACGCGCAGCGACCCGATGGCCACGTAGAGGAGCCCGGCCACGAGCGTCGCACTCCCCGTCCAGGCCGCGGCGTGGGCCTG
>DATHDT010000276.1:0-5642 GCA_035318905.1 Gemmatimonadales bacterium
ATTCTCTCGCGCAGCGTCGAGATTCCCGCCGGCCGGATCGAATCCACCCGGCGCGAGTTCTCGGTGCGCTCGCTGGGGGAGCTCAAGACGCCGCAGGAATTCGGCGAGATGGTCGTGGCGAGCCAGGGCAACCAGCTCGTCAGGCTCAAGGATGTGGCCCGTGTCGAGCTCGGCCCGGAGGACGACCGCTCGATTTTTCGCTACAACGGATCTCCGTCGGTGGCCATCGGGGTGGTACGGCAGTCGAAGGCGAACCTCCTCGACGTCGCGCGGAGCATTCGCGAAGCGCTCCCCATCATCCAGCTGACCTTGCCACTGGGCGTGAAGCTACAGAGCGCGTACGACGGGTCCGTGTTCGTGACGCACTCGATCGACGACGCGCGCCTCACGCTGCTCATTGCGGCGATCCTGGTGGTCCTGATCATCTTCGTGTTCTTGCGCAACGTGCGCGCCACGATCATTCCCGGGCTCGCGATCCCGGCGTCGATCGTGTCGACGTTCGCGATCATGTATTTCCTGGGCTTCTCCATCAACAACTTCACCCTGCTCGCGCTCACGATCGCGATCGGCATCGTGGTGGACGACGCGATCATCGTGCTCGAGAACGCCTTCCGGCACCAGGAAGAGCTGCACGAATCGGCGGAGGACGCGGCGGTGCGCGGGACCAACGAAATCGGGTTCGCGGTGATCGCCACCACGATCGCGCTGGTGGCGGTGTTTACACCGCTCGCGTTCCTGACGGGCACCGCGGGCCGGTTGTTGAGCGAGTTCGGCATCGCGGTCGCGGGCGCCGTGGTGATCTCGGGCTTCGTCGCGCTGACGCTCACGCCGATGCTCTGCGCGAAAATCCTGCGGATGCAGCACCAGCACGGCAAGGTCTTCCAGATCTTTGAGAGCGGGTTCAACGCGCTGTCGGAGCGCTACACCGGCCTGCTGCGGCGAGCGGTCGCGCATCGCGCCGAGGTGCTCCTCGGAACGCTGCTGCTCGTCGCGGTCTCCGTCACGCTGTTTCTGGTGTACCCGCCGACGCGGTTGCAAAACGAGCTCATTCCGGAAGACGATCGCGGCTTTTTCCTTGTCGCCGTGCGAGGTCCCGAAGGCGCGTCCCTCGATTACACGGACGGGTACGTGCGCCGCGTCGAGGACATCATCAGCAAGACGCCCGGCGTGAACGGGTACTTCACGATCATCGGGGGATTCGCGGGCGGTGTGAACAGCGCATTCATCGGCGTCATCATGAAGGACTGGAGCGAGCGGACGACCTCGGTCCAGCAAACCGTCACCGCGCTGTTTCCCCAGGTCTACTTCGGCATTCCCGGAGTCCAGGCCTTCCCGTTTGCCCCCGGCGCGATCGGGTTCTCGCAGCCAATTCAGTACGTCGTGCAGAATCCGGATTTTGCGAAGCTCACCGAGATCATGGGACCATTCGTGGGTCGCGCGCAGCAGGTCAAGGGTCTCGCGAACGTCCAGACCGATCTGTTCGTCAACAAGCCGGAGCTGCGCGTCACGTTCGACCGCGACCGCGCCGAGGATCTGGGCGTGCCCGTCCGCGACGTGGCGAGTGCGTTGCAGACGTTCCTCGGCGGCCGCCGCGTCAGTTCGTTCACGCGCAATGACAAGCTGTACTACGTGATGGTCCAGCTCGATCCCAGAGATCGCGCGACGCCGAGCGACATGCGCGGGATCTATTTGCGGGGGAAGGGCGGGCAGCTGGTGCAGCTCGACGCCCTGGCCAACGTGCAGGAAGGCGTGGGGGCGCGGCAGATCAACCACTTCAACCGCGTGCCCGCGTTCACGCTGTCGGCGTCGCTCATGCCCGGGTTGGCGCAAGGCGAGGCCCTCGACTCGATCGACGCGATCGCGCGCCAGCTGCTGCCACCCGGGACCACGACGGCGCTCGCCGGCGAATCGCGCGAGTACAAGGAGAGTGGGAGCGCGATCTACTTCGCGTTCGTGATTGCGTTCATCGTGGTGTACATGGTGCTCGCCTCGCAGTTCGAGTCGCTGCTGCACCCGTTGACCGTGCTGCTGGCGGTGCCGCTCGCCGTCACGGGCGCGCTCGGGACGCTGAAGCTCGCGGCGATTCTCCATCGGTCGGGCGCGACGATGAACCTGTACAGCCAGATCGGGATGATTCTGCTGATCGGACTGGTCTGTAAGAACTCGATTCTGCTCGTCGAGTACACGAACCAGCTCAGGGAGAAAGGACTCGATATCGTCGCGGCGGTTATCGAGGCGGGCCGGATCCGGTTGCGCCCGATTCTCATGACATCGGTCGCGACCATCATGGGGGCGGTGCCGGTCGCGTGGGGCGTCGGCGCCGGCTCGGCGGCCCGCAAGCCGCTCGGGTACGCGATCGTGGGGGGCGTGTTCTTCTCGACGGCACTGACACTGTTCGTGGTGCCAGCGGCCTACGTGCTGCTCCAATCCATGGTGGGGAGCCTGCAGGCGCGGCGCGCCCGGCTGGAGCCGGTAGCCGGGGAGGGCGACTGATGCTGGCGCTGCTCCTCGCCCTGCAGGCCGCGGTCCCGGACTCGTTGCCGCAGATCACGCTCGCGGACGCGCTGCAACGCGCGGCGCACCTCGATCCGAATTACGTTGCCGCCCTCGGCCAGGTCGACAACGCGGTGTGGGCCCGGCGCAATGCGTTTGCCGTGTTCGTGCTGCCGTCGGTGACGATGAACGTGAATCAGCAGCGTACCGATCCGGCGGGGTTCTTTTTCACCGATTCGCTGCTCCGGCTCAAGACCACGTGGTCGGCGCAACTCACCGTGCGGTACGACCTCTTCACCGGCGGCCAAAAGTTCGCGGAGCTGGCCCGATCCGGTGCCGCCCTGGAGGGCGCGCACGCGGACGAGCTGCGCCAGCACTTTGCGACGGCCCTGCTGGCTGAGTCGGACTATTACGCGGTGCTGCAGAATGCCGAGCTGGATCGCGTCGCGCGCGAGCGGCTGCGGCGCGCGCGCGAGCAGCTCGGCGTCGCGCGGGCGCGCGTCGTGTCGGGTGCGGCGGTCACGACCGATTCGCTCAACCTGCGGCTGGAGTTCACGCGCGCCCAGGTCGCTCAGCTCCAGCAGGCATCCGTGTTGCGGGTCGCGCGGCTCGAGCTGGGGCGTCGTGTCGGCGCTGAGGGACCGGTCGACGCGGTACCGCTGGACACGACCGCGGCGCCTGAACTCCCGGTCACCCTGGCCGACGCGATTTCGGAGGCTGCCCGCCAGGGTCCTGACTATCGCGTGGCGGCGGCAAACGAGCGTGCCGCCAGCGCCGCCTATCGCGCCGAGTTGGGCAACTATTTGCCGCACGCGACGCTGACGTACAGCAAGCTCTCGTTGGGCACGCAGTTTTACCCGAACGACCTGTTCAAGCAGACGAATCTCACGCTCGGCATATCGTTCCCGATCTGGAACAACGGGCAACGGGAGCTGGCGCTCTCGCGGGCCCGCGTGAACAAAGACATTGCCCGCGCACGACGGCAGGACATGGATCGCGCGGTGCAGCATGACGTGACCGCGGCGTACGACGCGTATGTGACCGCCCGCGGCACCGCCGAGCTCGCGACCCAAGGCCTCGCGGTCGCGCGCGAGAGCTTCCGCGTGCAGCAAACCCGGTACTCCTCGGGCGCTACTACGATCCTCGATCTGCTCGACGCGCAGGTCAATCTTTCTCAAGCCGAGGCCGATCTCGTCCAGGCGCGCTATTCCACTCGGCTCGCTCTGGCGGGACTCGAAATGATCCTCGGTCGCCGACTCTTCACCGATAAGGACACCCCGTGATTCGCCCTTCCATTCTTGCGCTGTTGCTCCTCGCGGCCTGCAAAGCCAAGGCCGCCGGCCCCGGCGCTGGCGGCGGGATGCCGCCGATGCCCGTCGAGGTTGCCGTTGCCCAACGCGACACCGTGGTTGACGCGATCGGCGCCACGGGTCAGATCGAATCGATCCAGGCGATCGACCTGCGGCCCGAAGTCGAAGGTCGCATCGTGGACATCCTGGTCCGCGAAGGCCAGGAAGTCGAACAGGGGACGCCGCTCTTCAAGGTGGACGACGCCGAGCTGAAGGCCCAGGTGGCTCGCGCGGCGGCCGATCGCGATCTGGCGCGGCAGGCGTTGGAGCGGACCAAGCAGCTGCGCGAGCAGAACGCGACCTCGGCCGCGGACCTCGAGCGCGCAGAGGCGACGGCGCGCGGGGCCGACGCGTCGCTCGACCTGTTGCAGGTGCGGCTCGATCGCTCCGTGGTACGGGCGCCGTTCAGCGGCGTGGTGGGACGGCGCTACGTCAGTCAGGGCGACTACGTGAACAGCGCTTCGAAGCTGACGGCGCTGCACTCCGTGAACCCGCAGTACGCCGTGCTCGACGTGCCCGAGCGCTACGCCGATCAGCTGAAGCGCGGCCAGCTCGTGAGCTTCCAGGTGGCGGCGTTGCCCGGGCGCAACTTCTCGGGTGAGGTGGTGTTCGTCGACCCGACCGTCGAGCTGCCGGCGCGCACGATTCTCATCAAGGCGCGGGTGCCCAATCCGCGGCGCGAGCTGGCCAGCGGCATGTTCATCGAAGCGCGCCTCGCGACGAGCATCCGGCCGAATGCCATCGTAGTCCCGGAGGACGCGCTCCTGCCGATGCAGGGGGCCACGTACGTCTGGGTCATCAAGGACGGGAAAGCCGATCGCCGCCAGGTGACGCTGGGCGTGCGGACGGCAGGGTGGGCGGAGATCGTGGGCGGCGGCATCGAGGCCGGCGACCAGGTGGTGGTCGGCGGCCTCGAGCGGCTATTCCCCGGCGCCGCGGTGATGCCCCAGGTGGTCGAGCGTCATCGTGGCGCGCCTACCGCGGAGACGCCCCCCGCGCGCTAGCGCGGGGTTAAGTCTGATCCCGCGCTAGCGCGGGATCAAAGAGGGCGGCGGCGACGCCGGTCGTTCGGGGATCGGCTGGAAGTTGATCGTCGTGTTGCGGAACACGGCGCCGGCGATCACCTGCGCCCGCGCGGCGAGCGTGGGCTGCGTCGCCTGGAGTTCCTGGGCCAGCGAGTAGTACATCACCCCGTAGGTCGTGAGGATGCCTTCCGAAGGCTGGTCCACCCAGCCCCGCGGCCGCACGCGCGCCGCGCTCTCGGCGTGATACGTGTCGAAGAGCAGCGCCTGGCTGCGCTTCACGTTCACCCAGCCCATCGACGGCACCGCCTTCATGCTGTCGGAGGCCTGCAACTCCTGCTCTCGCAACGCCCGTCCGAAGCCCTGGCCCTCGAGCCGGGACGTGAGCCCGAACTGGTCGGCGTACGACCCGACGGTGCGCGAGAAGTAGATCGGCCGTTTGCCGATCTGATCCTTCATGATGCGGAGGACGGCCACGTCGGCGCGCTCGATGTAGGGCCGGCCGAGCTGCTGCGGGTCCAGGGTCACATCGAATGTGCCGACCCGAATCGTGGTCTTGTCGTTGAGCACGTAGTACTGGCGCAGGGAATCGAGCTCCATATCGGTGAAGCTCATCAACCTGCCCGTCGGCTTCGGCCACACGCGGTCGCGGTAGATGGCAGGGGCCGCCGCGGGATCAAACGTCTCGATGGGGCGCCGCTGCATCTGCCGCAGATACCAGTCGGTGTTGGCGAGCGACAGGTTCACGATGATCACGTCGCTCGCCAACACCGACTGG
>DATHDT010000277.1:0-5052 GCA_035318905.1 Gemmatimonadales bacterium
AGGGCGCGGTAGGGATAGCCGAGCCGGACCTCGAGCGCGGTTCCGAACTTGTCGGCGTGCTGCGGATCGGCGAGACGCACCTCGAGCCCCGTCACGGCGCTGTCGAGGCCGGCGAAGGCTTGCGCCGTCTCGCGCCCCATCACGACGTAGCTGTTGTCGTAGTCGTACATGCCGGTCTCGAACAGACCCGTCACCTCGTAGCGACGCACCTTAGGAATGAAGGCGCCGAGGCTGCTGTTGTACTTCGAGCCGGCCGGCGCGACGATCGTGACGATGCTGCCGGGATGGACGGTCAGCTTGCTGGCCAAACGGACACCGATCGCGATGCCCCCGTCCACGCCGGGCTGCGTCGTGCGAAAACTGAGATCGCCCTTGGTGAAGTGCCGTGGCAGGCTCGTGACCGCCCGTGTCCCAGTATCCGACTCGACGCCGATCACCGCCACACCTTCGGCGTAGTCGTGGCCAGCGGAGATGATGCCCTGCGAGAGGACGAACGGCGCCACGGCTTCCACGCCCGGCGCGCCGCGTACCGAGTCTCGCACCCGTCGCCAGCCGTCGAGCCGCAGACCCTCTCCGTATGTAAGCACCCGCAGGTGCGGGTTCACGACGAGGATCTTCTCGCGCAGATCGTTCTGCAGGCCGTTCATCACGCCAAGCACGACGACGAGCGCCATCACGCCGACGGTGATGCCCCCGACCGCGATCACGGTGATGAGCGAGAGCAGGCGCGACGCGCGACGGCTCTTCAGGTAGCGCAGCGCGATCTGCAGCTCGAGGCGCGAGATCATTCCGGCCGCAGCATCGGAAAGAGGATCACGTCGCGGATATTCGGCTGGTCCGCGAGGAGCATCACGAAGCGGTCGACGCCCAGGCCCACTCCGCCCGTCGGCGGCATCCCATACTCGAGCGCGCGCAGATAGTCCTCGTCGAGCTGATGCGCCTCGGCGTCGCCCGTGGCGCGGAAGCCGGCCTGCTGCTCGAAACGCCGCCGCTGTTCCTCGGGGTCGTTCAGCTCGCTGAACGCATTCGCCATCTCGCGGCCCTGCACGAACAGCTCCCAGCGCTCGACGCGCGTCGGATCGTCCCGCTTCGGTTTGGCCAGCGGCGACAGCGCGATGGGATAGTCGAGGACGAAGGTCGGCTGCACCAGCGTCGGCTCCACGTACACCTTGAACACTTCGTCGATGAGCTTCGCACCCGACAGCGCGTCCGCATCGGCGACGTTGCGCTTCTTCAAGGCCGCGCGCAGATCGGCGTCCCCGGCGCGTGCCAAATCGACCCCGGCGTATTGCTTCATCAGGCCGTAGAAATCCGCGCGCGCGAAGGGCCGGGCGAACGAGTACGTCGCGCCGTGCCGCTCCAGCGTCGTTGTGCCGAACAGGTCCTGCACCACCGTCGATACCAGCTCCTCGGTGAGCTCCTGCATGTCGTGGTAGTCGGCATAGGCCTGGTACCACTCGGCCATCGTGAATTCGGGGTTGTGGAAGCGCGACAACCCTTCGTTCCGGAAGTCGTGGCCGATCTCGTACACCTTTTCGAAGCCGCCCACGATGCAGCGCTTCAGGTACAGCTCGTCGGCGATCCGCAGGTAGAGGGTCGTGTCGAGCGCCTCGTGGTGCGTGGTAAACGGCCGGGCCGCGGCCCCCCCGTACAGGGGCTGCAGCACCGGGGTCTCCACTTCGAGGTACCCCCGCGCGTCGAAGAAGGCCCGCATCTTGGTGACGACGCGCGCGCGGAGGCGGAACACTTCCCGCACCTCGGCGTGGACGGCGAGGTCGGCGTAGCGCTGGCGATAGCGCACTTCCGGATCGGACAGCTCGCCGTGGCGGACCCCGCTCGCGTCTTCCTTCCCGAGGGGAAGCGGACGCAGCGCCTTGGTCAGCAGCGTCAGCTTCGCGGCGCGCACCGTGATCTCGCCGGTCCGGGTCTTGAACAGCGGACCCTCAACGCCGATGAAATCGCCGAGATCGAGGAGTGAGAGGACTTCGTACGCCGCGCCGAGATCGTCGACCTTGAAGTAGACCTGGATCTTCCCGAACTGGTCGGCGAGGTGCGCGAAGGTGGTCTTGCCGTGGGGGCGCAACGCCACGATCCGCCCCGCCAGGCGGTGCACCGTGTGGTCGTCGTCGCTCGTGTAGGCCGCGATGGCCTCGCGCGCCGTGCCCGAGCGGTCGAACCGGTAGGCGAACGGCGCGACCCCGCGCTTCACCAGCTCCTGCAGCTTCTCGCGCCGGGCGGCTTCTACGAAGCCGGTCATGCGGCCTTATGCCCGAAGCGGCGCAGGAACTCCTCGATGAAAGGATCGAGGTCGCCGTCCATCACCTTGTGGACATCGGTCACCTTCATCTCGGTGCGGTGGTCGTTCACCATCGTGTAGGGCTGGAACACGTAGGAGCGGATCTGATTCCCCCAGGAGTTGTCGAGTTTCTGCTTGTCCACCTCGGCCTTCTTCGCCTCCCGCTCGGCGACAGCGCGCTCGTAGAGGCGCGATTTCAACATCTTCATCGCCGTCGCCTTGTTCTTGCCCTGGCTGCGCTCCTGCTGGCACGCGACCACGATCCCGCTCGGGATGTGCGTGATGCGCACCGCGGACGACGTCTTGTTGACGTGCTGCCCGCCCTTCCCCGAGGCGCGGAACACATCGATCCGCAAATCATCATCCTTGATCTCGATCTCGATTTCGTCATCCACCACGGGATAGACGAACACCGACGCGAACGACGTGTGGCGGCGCGACTGGGAATCGAACGGCGAGATCCGCACCAGCCGGTGCACGCCCTTCTCCGCCCTCAGCAGGCCGTACGCGTACCGTCCCCGGATCTCGATTTCGGCCGACTTGATCCCCGCTTCTTCGCCGGGCAGGAGGTCGAGCATTTCGACGGTGAACCCGTGCCGCTCGGCCCAACGCGTGTACATGCGCACGAGCATCTCAGCCCAGTCCTGCGACTCGGTGCCCCCGGCACCGGGATGAATCGTCAGGAGCGCGTCGCGCACGTCGTCGGGGCCCTGCAGCATGTTCTGCATCTCGAGGGCCTCGAGCCGGGCGGCGATCTCATCCGCCTCCGTCTCGAGGGAGCGCTGCATGGCCAGATCGATGTGGGAGTCGGCTTCGAGCAGCTCGGTGAGCTCGCTCCCTTCATCGACCCGCTTGCGCAGGACGTGATAGGGCTCGAGCCACCCCTTCAGGGATTTGACTTCCGCGACGGTCTGCCGGGCGCGTTCGGCGTCGGCCCACAGCGCGCCGTCCGCCATCGCGCGCTCGAGCTCCGCCAGACGCGCCGCCTTCCCGTCGACGTCAAAGAAACCCCTTGAGCTGGGTGAGGCGGCGGTCGAAATCGGTGAAGCGCTCTGTTAGACCCACGGTGTCTGCACTCCTAGAAAAGCTTGTGGCCGCCGCCGAGAATCTCGTTCAGGGCTTCGGTCCAGAACGGCGTGCTCTGCGCCAGCTCGGCGCCGACCTGCTCCGTGTACTCGAGCCAGCTCTTTTGGATTTCGTCCTTGAAGAGCTGCGGCAGCGTCCCGTCGCGGATCCCCTGCTGCCGCTTCTCCGGGTGGTACACGAGCATGTCGGAGATCAACGCGCGCGCGAGCCGCCGCGCTTTCTGTTTCGGATCCTGCACCATGAACGGATTCACGGGGCGCAGCGGACCCGTGAGTCGCTTGCCCGGCGTGCTGGCTCCCGCCGCCGGTGCCGCGGCCGGCGCGGGAGCAGGCGCCGGAGCCGGTGCCGGGGCCGCGGGCGGCGGCGGCGGCGGCGGCGCCGGCGCTGACGGGGCCGTGGGTCGAGCGACCGGTGCCATCACGGGCACGGCCGGCGCGGCAGGCCGCCCCGGGGGCGCCGCCGGCATGAGGGGCCGCCCCGCTGGCGGCGCCGCTGGCGGCGCCGCAGGTCGAGCTATCGACGGCGGCGGCGCCGCGGGAGCCGGAGCCGTGCGCACGAGCGCGGGGGCCGACGCAGCGGCGGCACCGTCGGCACTCACCGCGAAGATGTTGCTGCAGACGTTGCAGCGCGCGCGTACGCCGCCCGCGGGGACCTTGGCCGGGTCCACCCGGTACACCGTTTCACACGACGGGCAGGTGACGTTCACGCGGTTCCCTTACTCCGTCCGCCCGGGCTCGCCCAGTGCGGGATCATGGCGGCGATCGACGACGAACACCGACCCCGCCTGCGTCTTCGCGTAGCTCTTCATTTCCGTCGCCAGCTCACTCACCTGCGCGGGGTGCGCGAACCGCCGGTGCTGGTTCGTCACAACGCCGATCGACAGCGTCATCAGGGGCACGCGGTGCAGCTGGCCGCGGCGATCCTTCCCGAAGTAGTACCCCGCCCGCCGGTCCTGCTCGTTGTATTGATACGGGACCAGCGTGTCGAACACGTCCAGCACTTCCCCGCACACTTCGCCGATCGTCTCGATCGGGATGACGCAGATGAAGTCGTCCCCGCCGATGTGCCCGACGAACCCCCGCTCGCCGAGCATGCCCTTCACGACGTCGTGCAGGATGCGCGACAGCAGGTAGATGACCCGATCGCCGTCGTAGTAGCTATAGCGATCGTTGAACTCCTTGAAGTGATCCAGGTCGGCGTAGCAGACCGCGAACAGCTCGTTCAACTCCATCCGCCGCTTGATCTCGCGCTCGATCTCCGTCGTGCCCGGCAGGCGGGTGGACGGATTCACGGCCACGTCGCGCTCGGCGCGGGTCACCAGCGCATCGAGCCGTCCCACCTGCTCTCCCGGCTCGAACAGCGGGGTGATGACCTCGTCGGCCCCGGCGGCAAACCATTGCCGCACCACGTCGGTGGCGTGCCGGTGCGTCACCGCCGCGAAGGGCACGATCGCGGTGTAGGGATCCGACTTGAGGCGGGCGCACAGCTCGAGGCCCTCGGCCCCGGCGCTGTCGACGTCCACAATGACCAGCGTCGGCAAAGCGCGCAGCACGCGCTCGGCGACCGCCGCCCCCTGTTGGACCGTGACGACGGGCAGTCCCTTCCCGTTGACCCAGGTGGTCACGAAGTCAGGTACGGAACGACCAGCCGGCGAGAAGAAGAGAATGGCT
>DATHDT010000278.1:0-16957 GCA_035318905.1 Gemmatimonadales bacterium
GATGTCGCCCGGCTGCAGCTCGAGCGCGCCAATGCCATCATTCAGTACTCGGCGCACTACCGGATTCCCGCCGATCTCGCGACCGCGATCTACGACGTGGCGTTGAGCGAGGGGATCGACCCGGGCCTGGCCTTCCGGCTCGTCAAGGTCGAGTCGGGCTTCACACAGCGCGCCAGGAGCAAGGTCAACGCCATTGGCTTCACGCAGGTGCTGCCCAGCACCGCTCGCTTGTACGAGCCCGGGCTGACGACCGAGCAGCTGTACGACCGCGATACCAATCTGCGGATCGGTTTCCGCTACCTGCGGGATCTGCTCGATCGTTACCCGTCCAACATGTCCTTGGCCTTGCTGGCCTACAATCGGGGACCGGGCAGGGTGGAGGAGCTGCTGGGTAAGGGGCGCGATCCGCAGAATGGATACGCCACGTCGGTCATGAAGGGGTTCAGGCACCGCTAGACGGTTAGGCGGTTAGCCGGTTAGAAACACAACGACGCCACGGGTAACATCACCGTGGCGTCGTTCTTTACTTAGGGATCCGGAGCCATTCTCCCGGACGAATCACGCTCCCCATCGTCATCCCATTCGCATTGAGCAGCGCCGTCAGCCCCACGCCGTACCGGCGGGCGATCGAGCTGGCCGTCTCGCCGGCCGCCACCCGGTGCCGGCCCGCGGCGCTGCCTCCGCCCCGCACGCGGCGGTAGCGCGGCTCGGGAGGAACGCTCCAGGCCGATGCCGGCACGACGCGCCCGCTCATCGGCACGATGATGCGCTGGCCGATCCGGAGCGCGCTGCTGCGGAGGAGGGGGTTGGCGCCGCGCAGCATCGCGACACTGACGCGATAGCGCTGCGCGATCTCGGACAGCGTCTGTCCCTGCGAAACGTAGTGGTCGACGAAGGTGATGCGTTCGTTGACGGGCAGCTCGGCGAAGCGCTCCGCGACGCGGACGCCCGTGCCGCGGGGTACCCGCACCACGACGCTGCGCCCCGGCGGCGTGATCCCCCGCACGAAGTGCGGATTCAGCTCGAGCATCGCCGCGACGGTCGTGTCGGCGAGGCGCGCGAGCACGTCGAGCCCCGTCGCATCGGGGATCGTCACCTCGTCGAAGACGAGGGGCGGCAAGGGCATGATTTCGGTAAACCCGTAGCGCCCCGGCTGTTTCGCGATAAGCGCCGCCGCGATCAGTTTGGGCACGTAGTCGCGCGTCTCACGCCGCAGATAGCGACGATCGGCGATCTGGAAGAACGTCTGATCGCTGACCGAATCGGGTTCGCCGGGGAGCCGGCGGATGCCACGCTCGATGCGGCCTGCTCCCGCGTTGTACGCCGCCGCGGCCAGATAGACGCTGCCCAGGCGCTCGACGAGATCGGCCAGGTGATTCACCGCCGCGTCGGTCGCCTTGAAGGGGTCGCGTCGCTCGTCGACCCAGGGGTCGATTTGCAGACCATACATCCGCCCCGTGCCCGTCATGAACTGCCACATGCCCACCGCCCGGGCGCGACTGACGGCGGTATTCGACAGGCCGCTTTCGATGAGCGTGAGGTAGACCAGATCCTCGGGAAGGCCCTTGGACCGAAGGCGCTCCCGGATCATCCCCTCGTAGCGTCCCAGCCGCGACAGCCAGATCTCGAAACGGTCGCGTGCGTCCAGCTGGAAAAACTCGAGGTACTCGAGTACGCGGCGATTGGCAGAGAAGGTCGTGACATCGATGTCGAAGACGGCGCCGGCGTTGTCGTTGGCGCCGAGGATCGTCTTGGCCTCTTCGGAGCCGAAGAGCCGCTCGGCTTCCCGCTGCACGTCCTCGCCGCGCACCGTCGTGTCACCTCGGCCTGCCGCGGGGGCGGGGGGCGTCGGCGTCAACGGAGTCGTGGGTTTCGAAGCCTGAACCGCGTGGCCATGGAGACTATCGAGGGCGGACTGGTCCGCGGCCGAGTCGCGCGCCACGCCGCCGGCAGCCGTCGTGTCGGCCGGAACACCGGCGACGGGCGCGACTGTGGCTCCCGGGACACCACGCGCGGAGCGCGCGCCGGCGGAGGCGCAGCCGGTGGCCAGCACCGCAGCGCCTGCAATCCAGAGCCACCTCATCGTCGGTCGCGTCATCGTGTGGCCAAGTAGTTCCCGAGTAACCGGTTCGTGGCATTCAGTACAGCAAGGGCCGCGCCGCGCGGCGGATCGTTTTCCGTCAAGCACGAGCCCACCAAGCGCGTCGCCTCTTGCGGCGCGCGGGCCGACAGCGAAACGATCACTACTGTCGCATCGAAGGCACGCACCGCCTTCACGCCGAGCAGCTCGAATGTCAGCTTCGTCTCCACCGATCGTTCCAGCGCCTGCACCGCCGCTGCCGCACAGCAGCGCAGCTCGCCCGTCGGTGACGTCACGCCGTCGGAGGAACCTTCGAACCGCCGCCCATCCGCCCACGCCAGCACAACCTTGGCGCGGCAGCGGCCGTTGGGCAGCCGCTGGAATCCGAATTCCTCGAACCGAAGCCGCGCCTCACCCACGCGCCCGCCTCAATCGAAGCGCACTTCGATCTGGTGTTTCAGCCCCGCGTCCTGCGGCGCCTCGACGACATCCACCTCGAGCCGCGGACGCCCTTGCGCGTCGCGCTCCGCGGACACCACCAGAATCAACCCGCTCTCGAACTCCACCTTCACGTGCCGAATGTCGGACCGAACGGTCACGTCCCGCACGGTTTCCCCGCGCAGGCGCGACACGGCCACGACGATGCGCCGCAGGTCCTGCAGGTCGACGGTGCTCATGACAGACGCTCGGCCAGCACCTGCGACAGCGCGGCGTCCGGAATGCGCTCCGCCTGGATGAACAACGACGATTTCGACGTGGCCTCCAGTGGATACGGCGTCCAGAATGACTGCCGCCGGCTCGGCTCGGACGCGGCCCGGAACGCCAACACCAGCTGCCACGCGGCGGTATTTGCCCGCCGCTCGGCTACCGCATCGACATGCCAAACCTGGTCACCGTGGGCGATTACTCGCCATGGCATAGGTCACCTCGACTGGGGCCGCCCAAAAGGGCTCCCAATATGTGGCTAAGTTCAAGTCTGGTCAATATTTGAGCCACCGCTCAGGGGCCCAGGCACTCGTGCATCCTGCGAAACGGTGGGGGGGAGAGTCTTAGTCGCCTCTCGTGACGTAGGCTCTGAAGCGCGCCGCCAGATCCTTCGTGACGGGCCCGGCGACGCCGGCGCCGATCGCGCGGCCGTCGAGCTTGGAGATGCCCACCACTTCGGCGGCGGTACCGGTGAGGAAGACTTCGTCGGCCGTGTAGAGATCGTAGCGGTTGAGGGGCAGCTCTTCGGTGGCGTACCCCGCTTCCCGCGCCAGCTCCAGCACGGTGTCGCGGGTGACCCCGCGCAGGATCCCGGAGTACGGCGGTGGCGTGCGCACGACACCATGCGTGACGACGAACAGATTCATGCCGCTCGCCTCCGCCACGTGCCCCGTCGCGTCCAACATGATCACCTCATCCACGGACGCCGCGATGCCTTCGAGCTTCGCCAGGATGTGGGTGAGGTAGTTCAGCGACTTGACGCGGGGAGAGAGGCTTTCGCGGTGATTGATCGGCGTGGCAGCGGTGATGGCGATCAGGCCCTTCTCGTAGCTCTCGGCGCCCCACAGGCGGATGGTGTCGGTAATGCAAAAAACGGAGGCCTTCGGGCACTTGCGAGGATCGAGCCCCAGATCGCCCACGCCGCGCGTGACCACCAGCCGGATGTACGCTTCCTTGATACCGCTCTTGGTCACGCCTTCCTCGACGATGCGTCCCATCTCGGCCTTGGGCATCGGGACGTCGAGCCAGATCGCTTTGGCGGAGGCGTACAGCCGTTCGAGGTGCTCGGCGAGCCGGAAGACCCGGCCGCCGTAGGCCCGGATCCCCTCGAAGACGCCGTCACCATATAGAAGACCGTGGTCGAAGACGGAAACGACCGCGGTCGCGCGGTCGTGCCATTTGCCGTCGATCCATACAATGGAGGGCATTGAAGCAAATCTGCCTCCAATGCCCTCCCCTGACAACCTCCCTTCCATGAGGCGGCTGGGGATCGAACCCAGGACCTACGGATTAAAAGTCCGTTGCTCTACCAACTGAGCTACCGCCTCGGTGGCCGAAAGATAGTCGGCGACGTTAAGTTTTGCCCCGCACATGCCGACGTCCACCCCCATTACTCACGTTTCCGACACCGCCCGCTGGGTCGCCATCTACCGAGCGATGGAGAGCGAGCGGCCTGACGCCTTGTTCCGGGATCCCTTCGCGCGCCGTTTGGCGGGCCCCCGCGGCGAAGCAATCGTGCGCGCCATGCCCCGCGGCCGCTCCATGGCGTGGCCGATGATCGTGCGCACAGCGGTCATGGACGAGCTGATCGTGCGCGCCGTGGAGCGCGACGGCGTACACACAGTCGTCAACCTCGCCGCCGGGCTCGACACACGGCCCTACCGACTGCCGATCCCCGGGGCGCTGCGCTGGATCGAGGCCGACTTTCCCGACCTGCTCGCTTACAAAGAACAGCAGCTCGCCGGCGAGAAACCGCGCTGCCAGCTGGAGCGCGTGGCGATCGACCTCACGGATGGCGAGCGGCGACGCGCGTTCTTCCAGGACGCGGTGAGCGGTGGCGGTGGCGGGACGATGGTGGTCGCCGAAGGACTTCTCGTCTACCTCACGCCCGAGGAAGTCGGCACGCTCGCAGACGACCTGCACGGCGCCGGATTCGCGTGGTGGCTGATCGACCTCGGCTCACCGCAGCTGCTCAAGATGCTGTCCAGAAGCTGGGGCAAGAAACTCGAAGAAGGGAACGCGCCGTTTCGGTTCGCGCCGGCCGAGGGCACGCAGTTCTTCGCGCCGCATGGATGGGTCGAGGAGGAGTACCGCTCGATGTGGACGGAGTCGCTCCGCTTGAAACGCACCATGCCGCTGGCGTGGTTGTGGAACCTGGTGGCGAAGCTGTCCTCGCAGAAGAAGCGTAAAGAGTTCAGCCGTTTCTCCGGTATTGTTCTACTGCAACGCACATGAAACCTCGAGGAGACTCATTCGTGAAAACGCTGTACATCAGCGGTATCCTGGCTGTCGCGCTGACCGCTTGCGCGCGCCCGGCCGCCGCGCCTGCTGCGCCGAACGTCGTCAACATCGTCGCGACCGACTTCGCCTTCGGGGCGCCTGATACGATTCCCGCCGGGCTGACCACGTTCAAGCTGCAGAACCAGGGCAAAGAGGCGCACCAGGCGGTGTTGATGGGCGCGGCCGACAAGACATGGGACGAAGTCCGAACCGCGTTGACGACGCCAGGCCCGATTCCCGCGTGGGTGACGTTCCCGCCAGGCGCCGGAGTCGTGATCGGGGGCGACAGCTCGAACGCAACCTCACGCCTCGAGCCCGGGATCTACTACCTCGTGTGCTTCATCCCGAGCGCGGATGGCACGCCACATGTGGTGAAGGGGATGGTGCGGCGCCTCGTGGTGACCGCACCGGCGACGGCATCGGCGCCGGCGCCAGACCCGCAGGCGGACGTCGTCGTGACCCTGGCAGATTACGGCTTCACGTTTTCGAAGCCCCTCACGGCGGGGACGCACACGATCCGGGTGGAGAACGCCGGCCCGCAGGTGCACGAGATCGGGATCGAGCAGCTCGCGCCCGGCAAGACGATTGCCGACTGGCAGCGGTGGCTGACGGGAGGGATGAAGGGGATGGGTCCGGCGAAGCCCCTCGGGGGAATCACGGGTCCCGGCGTGGGCAAGGTCGGCTGGTTCACGATCACGATCCCGCCAGGCAAGTACATCCTCGCGTGTTATGTGCCCGACGTGAAGGATGGGAAGCCGCATGTCGTGCACGGGATGGTGCAGGAGATCACCGTGAACTAGCCGGTTAGTCGGCTAGGCGGTTGGAAAACCGAAGGGCGGGAGCCGCGGTGGCCTCCCGCCCTTCGTCCATTCTAACCGACCAACCGGCTAACCGACTAGAATACCCACCTCAACCCCGCCTGCAGCTGCCGCGGATCGCCGAGGCCGCTGCGAATCGTGCCGTCGAAGTTGAAGACCAGGTTGCCGTAGGACGGGTCACGGAAGTTGTCGTTGCCCGTCAGGTTGAACACTTCGATGATCGCCTCGACCTGCCCCTGGCGTCCGAGATCGAACGGCTTCGAGAGCCGCAGGTCCCACGAGAAGAACGAGTTGTCCTTGCGCAGCGTGTTGCGCTGCAGGATGTGGCCGTCGGCGCAGATGCGGTCCGCCGGACCGCTGGCACGCTCGCCCGCCGGGGGTGCGAACAGGTTTCCCGGGCGCGGGCCGCAGCTCTCGGAGATCGGCTGCGCCGAATAGTAGCTCACGCGGTTGTTCATGTAGATCCCGGCCGGCAGCCGGATCAGCGCCCACGCGTTGACGCGGTGGCGCTGGTCACGATCGCTCCAGTTGTACTCGCGCTGCAACGAGTCGGCCTGCACGTAGCGGAACGTGAAGGGATCGCGCTCGTTGTCGTCGCTCGACTTGTCGAACGACAGGGTGTAGTTGATCTGGAACTGGAACTTGGGATCGAGCACGCGGCGCAGGCCGATCGTGAACCCGTTGTAACGCGACTTGGCGCTCGACTCGACCACCGTCAACGTCCCGAGGGCCTTAGGACCTGAGCCCCACGGCGACCCAAACACGGCCGCGTTCCGATCGATGAACCGCGTCAGGAAATCGGTACTGGCATGCGTATAGCTGAACAACAGTCCCAGGTCTGGGCCGAGCTGGCGCTCCCACGCGAACGTCGCGTTGAACGTGCGCGGGTTGCGGAAGTTCTTGTCGAACACGAACACGGACGGAAACGCGACGGCGGCCGGCGCGATCGTGGACGGCAGCAGGTTCGGGAACGAGGGCGGCGGCAGGAACCCGACCGTCCCGCTGGAGCCGAACTGCGTGATGCCCCGGTAGCCGTCGGTGCTGCGCGTCGATGCCAGGTTCAAACCCGGAATCCGCGCGTAGTAGAGGCCGGCATTGAGGCGGAAGACCTGGCGCCCGTCTCCCTGTGGATCGAACGCGATCCCGAGGCGCGGCTGAATCATCTTCTTGTCCGACGGGATCGTGCCATCCGACGGGAACGTGTAGGTGCCCGTCCCGTTCGTCACGGTCGAGTCGTAGTACACGGCGTAGTAGGTTGAGTCCTTGGGCGACAGGATCGACGGCTCGATCTGCGCCTCCCAGCGCAGGCCGTAGTTGATCGTCCAGCGCGGATCGGGCTTCCAGCTGTCCTGGATGTAGACCGCCAGCTCGGTCTGGGGGATCTCCTGTGTCCCGGCCTCGCGGACACTCCGGCCGACGCCGGCCTGCTGGAGGTACAGGAGCACGGGGCCGGTGATGTTGCCGCCTGGGCAGGTGCCGTCGGTGCGCGGCGCCGAGTTGTCGCACTCCACGTACAGCGAGTCGTTGGCGGCGTAGTTCAGGAAGCCCGTCACCGAGCTGAAGATGTAGCGGCTGTTGGCGAACCCGATGAAGGTCTGCACGGAGTTCACACGGTTGAACTCGCCGCCCACCTTGAAGAAGTGGTTCCCCTTGGCCATCGAGAGGTTGTCGAGCAGCTGAATGCGGGTGTCGTAGTACTCGACCGGAATGAAGAAGGGCATCCCGAACCGGAAGTGATTCCCAAAGTCCATCGCGACGTCCGGGAACGGCCGGGGTCCGGCCGACGGATCCGAGGGGTTCGCGCCCAGCAGGCTGCTGCGCGGCCCGCTGTAGGGACGCGGGCGGTCTTCGCGCGAGTACTGGAAGCGGAACTCGTTCGAGGTATTGGACGAGAGATACGACACGAGGCTGCCGTTCACGGCGTTCGAGTGATCCTGTTCCACCGCGTTGGCGCTGCGCGTCCACGTATCGACGTCGAACGTACCGTTCTGCTGCTCCGACCACGTGTAGTTGTACTTGAGCGACAGGTTGTGCCGGTCCGAGAGCCGGAAATCGAACTTCGCGAGTAGCGCTCGGGCGTCGTTGGAGCGGGCGATCGACCCGAAGTCACCTGCGAGGGGGCCGGGCCCACCGCTGCCGTAGGCTGTGTCCATCCAGGCCTTGAGCGAGTCGAACGCCGCGCTGGGCGGCCGGGTCTTCTGCTTCACGTCGTCGTACAGCTGCTGATCGTAGGCGATAAAGAAGAAGGCCCGATCGCGCTTCAGGGGCCCGCCCAGCGTGAAGCCGAACTGGTCTTGCCGGAAATCGGGCTTGAAAGAGGGGTTGCCCGGCTGCGAGGCCGGCGTGCCCGAGATCGCGTCCGATTTGCCATAGAAATGGGCCGTGCCGCGCAGCTCGTTCGTCCCCGACTTGGTGATCACGTTCACGAACCCGCCCGACGAGCGCCCGAACTCCGCGTTGGCGCCGCCCGCCACGACGACGACTTCCTGCACGGCATCGAGGTTGAACGTGAAGGGGGGCCGCTGGCCGCCGCGTTGCTCGCCGAAGAACGGGTTGTTGAAGTCGGCCCCGTCCACGCTGACGTTGTTGTGGATCCCCTTCTGACCGCCGATCGACAGCTCATCGCCGTCGGGCCCCTGCACCAGACCGACGTTCGGCGTGAGCAGCGTGAGGTTCAGATAATTGCGCCCGTTGTTCGGCAAGCCCGCCAACGCTTCCGTGGGCAGGCGCGTGGACGTTTCGACTTTGGTCGCGTCCACCACCGGTGCCGCCGCCACGATGGTCACGGCTTGCAGCTCGACGGCGCCCAGCAAGAATGACAGGTCCACGGTCTCACCGACCCGGAGCGGGACGCCGGTGCGCTTTGCCTCACTCCTCCCCACCGCGCGCGCGGTCACGTCGTACGTGCCGAGCGGTAACAGCGACGCCACGAAGACGCCGCGTTCGTTGGTGCTCAGCTGGCGCTGGAAACCGGTCTGTGTCTGGCGCAACACCACCGTCGCCCCCGCCACGGGGCCGCCCGATGGATCGGATACGACCCCCCGGATGATGCCCGTGGTCGCCTGGGACTGGGCGGCCGCGGTGAGTGGAAATGCGACGGCCAGAAATACAAATCCGAGAAGCTTGCGCAGCATGACAGGAGCCTCCGGCTGGGAATGAAAGACCACGGGATGGGCTAGGGTATCACCCGTCCGCGCCCTCCGCAAGGATGGCGCGGCGGGTGCTACTTTTGGGGCGATGCAAAACATCGACATCGCCCGGCAACTCGAAGAGGTCGCGAACCTCCTCGAGATCTCCGACGGAAACCCGTTCAAGGTGCGCGCGTACCGCAACGCGGCGCGCACGGTGCGCGACCATCCCGAGCCGCTCGCCGAGCTGGTGCGCGCGGGCGGCTACGACCTCACGGAGCTCCCCAGCATCGGCGACGGGATCGCGAGCGAGATCGAAGCCCTGATCGCGACCGGCGACATGCCGCAGCGCCAAGCGCTCGTCAAGAAACTCCCACCCGGCCTCCTCGACCTCCTGCGCATTTCCGGCCTGGGCCCCAAGCGCGTCAAGCTGCTGCACGAAAAACTCAAGGTGAAAACCGTCGCCGACTTGGGAAAGGCGATCGAGGCGGGGAAAGTGGCAAAGCTGGCCGGCTTCGGCCCCAAGATGGTCGAGAAGATCCGCTCCGGGTTGGGCCAGGTCGAGCGCGCCGAGCGGCGCATGATCCTGCACGAGGCCGAACATCATGCCCGGGCGCTCGTCGAATACCTGAAGGGCGGCGGCGCGATTCAGGAGATCGAAGTCGCCGGGAGCTTCCGCCGCCGCCGCGAAACGATCGGCGACCTGGACATCCTCGTCACGAGCAGGAACCCCGACCAGGTGATGGCGCGCTTCGCCGAGTATCCCGACGTCAAGCGCATCGTGTCCCAGGGTCCGACCCGGGCCAGCGTGCGCCTTTCCAATGGCCTGCAGGTGGACTTGCGGGCCGTGGAGCCCGACGCCTATGGCTCGGCGCTGCAGTACTTCACCGGCTCGCAGGCCCACAGCATCGAGCTGCGTAAGATCGCGCAGGCGAAGAAGCTCAAGCTCAACGAGTACGGCGTGTACGAAGGAACACGCCGCGTGGCGGGGCGCACGGAGCAGGACGTCTATGCCGCCCTGGGCGTCGACTGGATCCCGCCGGAGCTGCGCGAGGCGCGCGGCGAGATCGAGCTGGCCCGCACGCACCGCCTGCCGAAGTTGGTGACCCTCGAGGACATCCGCGGCGACCTCCAGATGCACACCGACGCAAGCGACGGGCAGACGCCGATCGAGCCGATGGCCGATGCCGCGCGGGCCCTGGGATACGCGTATATCGCCATCACCGACCACTCGAAGCGGGTCTCGATGTCGGGGCTCGACGCCGCGGCGTTACGGGCCCAGTGGAAGGCGATCGACAGGCTGAACGCGGGCGCGAAGGGACTCCGCATCTTGAAGAGTGTCGAGATGGATATCCTCGAGAACGGAGACCTCGATTTCGAGGATGACGTGTTGGCCGAGGCGGACTACGTGGTCGCGACGATCCATTACGGGCTGAAGCAGAGTGAGCGACAGATCACCGACCGCCTGCTCGGCGCGATCGCCAATCGCTACGTCGACGCGATCGGTCATCCCACGGGGCGCGTCGTGAACGGACGAGAGCCCTACGCGCTCGATTTCGATGTCGTGGCCAAAGCCGCGGCGGCCGCCGGATGTCTCCTCGAGATCAATGGCAGCGAGCGCATGGACCTTCCCGACACGCTGGCGGCGGCCGCGAAGGGCTACGGCGCGAGGTTCGTGCTGTCGACCGACGCGCACGACCCCCGGCACCTGGGGAACATGCGGTTCGCGGTGGCGGTGGCGCGGCGGGCGGGACTGGAAGCGGCCGACGTGTTGAACACGCGGCCACTCCCGGACTTCCTGAAAGGGTTACGGCGCGCGCAGGGCCGTTAGCAGATTGAGCTGGGCCACCGGGGCGAAGCTCCAGCGGTGGTGTCTGGTCGGTCCGTGCAGGTTGAGCGCCTCCAGGTGCTCGGCGGTGGCGTACCCCTTGTTGGTCTCCCAGGCATACAGCGGGTAGCGCGCCGCCAGGCGGTCCATGAGCCGGTCGCGGATCGTCTTCGCGATGATCGACGCGGCGGCGATCGAGTGGCACTTGGCGTCGCCGTCGATGATCGCCTCGTGCGGGCACTCGAGCTCGGGACAGGGCAACCCGTCGACCAACACAGCGGTCGGCACGACGCCCAGCCGGCGCAGCGCGCGGCGCATCGCGAGAATGGAGGCGCGGCGGATGTTGAGGCGATCGATCTCGTGCACGCTCGCGGCGCCGACAGCTACGGCGAGGGCGCGTTGCCGGATGCGGACGTCGAGCTTGGCGCGCTGGCGGGCCGTGAGAACCTTGGAGTCGTCGAGGCCGCGGATCGGCTTGGCGCCAACCGGAAAGACGACGGCCGCGGCCACCACTGGTCCAGCCAGGGGGCCGCGGCCGACTTCATCGAGACCGGCGACGATGCTCCGCCCTTCGCACCAGAGCGCGACCTCGCGCTCGAGTGAAGGGCGGCGATGCTTCACTCTTTCGGCTGCTCCTGCTCGGCCGCCGCTGCGGTCTGGGTCGCGCCCTTCTTCTCACGGATGCGCGCCGCCTTGCCGGCGAGACGCCGCAGGAAGTACAGCTTGGCGCGCCGCACGCGGCCCTTCCTGACCAGCTCGATCGCGCCGATCAACGGCGCGTGCAGCGGGAAGATCCGCTCCACGCCCACGCCCGCCGAAATCTTCCGGACGGTGAACGTCTCGTTGATCCCGCCCCCGCGCCGGGCGATACACACGCCCTCGAACGCCTGGAGACGTTCCTTTTCACCCTCACGCACCCGCACCATCACGCGGACCGTGTCGCCGGGGGTGAAGGCTGGGATGTTGGTCTTCAGTCCCTCACGCTCGATCGCTCGCAGTCGCTGCATACAGTCACCCTCATCCTTCTTCGTGGCGCGACCACAGATCGGGCCGCCGTTCGCGCGTCAGGCGCTCGGCTTGCGCCGCCCGCCATGCCGCAATCTTGTCGTGATCGCCGCTCAACAATACGTCCGGTACGTCCAGGCCGCGATAGCTGGGCGGCCGCGTGTAACTGGGCGGCGCCAGCAGGCCGTCATAGTGCGAATCGCTCGACGCCGACTCGTGATCCCCGAGCGCGCCCGGGAGCAGTCGCACAACCGCATCCACCACACACAGCGCCGCCGGCTCACCCCCCGACAGCACGAAGTCGCCGATCGAAATCTCTTCCGCGTCCAGCTCTTCCACGACGCGCTGATCGACGTCCTTGTAATGCCCGCATAGGAGCGTCAACTCGTTGCCCACCGCAAGGCGTACCGCCGTGTCGTGCGTGAAGAGCTTGCCGCGAGCCGACAGGAGCACGATGGGACCCGCAACCTTTAGATCCTCCACCGCCTCCACAAACGGCTCCACTTTCAGCACCATCCCTGCCCCGCCACCATATGGCGCATCGTCCACCGTATGGTGCTTGTCGTGCGTGTAGTCGCGCAGCTGCACGACGCGAAACCGCACCAGCCCCGCCTTGGCGGCCCGTCCCAGAATGCTCGTGGCCAACGGCGCCGCGAACCATTCGGGAAACAGGGTGACGACGTTAACCGTCAGCATCGTCCGCAACCGCCACGAGCTGGTCGCGCCAGCCCTCCACGGCCGCCCGCGAGGTGATCCCCTCGAAACCGAGCAGCCATTCCCGGTGATACGCTCGGCGCCGGGCCAGGACGAGCGGCCCCGCCAGAATCTTGCGGTCCTCGTCCATCACGTACACGCGCGCCTTGGGGACGAACACGCTCCCCGGATGCTCCATTAGGGGGAACACCGCCACCTCCCCCTGTTGTCCGTGCGGCTTGCGCAGCCGCCCGACTACGCGGGGCGTTTGCCCAATACGCCGGCCTTCTTGAGGAGCGAGCGCACCGTGTCGGTGGGCATCGCGCCCTTCGCCATCCAGGCCAGCGCCTGTTCCGCGTTCACGTCGATGACGGCCGGGTTCGCGCGCGGGTTGTAGTTACCGATCGTCGCCACGAAGCGTCCGTCCCGCGGCGAGCGCGAGTCGGCGACCACGATGCGGAAATACGCCTGCCCTTTGCGCCCCACACGCCGTAACCGAATTCGAGTTGCCATGCGATCCCTACATCCTTTTCATGAGCTTGCGCATCTGCTGGAACTGCTCCAGCAGTCGGTTGACTTCCTGCACGGGCCTGCCCGCGCCCTTCGCGATCCGCAGCTTGCGCGACCCGCTCAAGATGCTGGGGTCCGCGCGCTCCGCGGGCGTCATCGACAACACGATCGCCTCGACGTGCTTGAGGCGCTTGTCATCCGCCGGAATCGCCTGCAACGCCTTCGCGTTCACGCCCGGCAGGAGACCCAGCACCTGCTTCATCGGGCCCATCGCCTGCATCTGCTTCAGCGCGACGAGGAAATCCTGTAGATCCATGCCGCGCTTCGATCGCGCCTTCTGCGCGACGCGCTCCGCCGCCTTCGCATCGACGGTCGCCGCTGCTCTCTCCACCAGCGCGACCACGTCGCCTTGGCCGAGAATGCGGCCGGCCATGCGGACGGGGTCGAACGGCTCGAGGGCGTCGGGCTTCTCGCCCACCCCCACATACTTGAGCGGGAGGCCCGTCACGCCGTGAATCGACAGGGCCGCACCGCCGCGCGCATCGCCGTCGAGCTTGGTCAGGATCACGCCCGTCAAGCCGACGCCGTCCTGAAACCCGCGGGCGATCTTCACCGCGTCCTGCCCCGTCATCCCGTCCGCGACGAGCAACACCTCGCGCGGCGTCACCGCCGCCTTGAGCGCTTTCAGCTCGTCCATCAGCGCCGCATCGATCTGCAACCGGCCGGCCGTATCGACGATCACCGTGCGGCACCGCGCCGACTCAGCCTCGCGCAGCGCAGTCTGCACGAGCGCCGTCACGTCCTGCTCCGTGCTCTGTGCTCCGAACACGGGAACGTCGATCTGCTTGCCGAGCTGCTCCAGCTGCTCGCGTGCCGCCGGCCGATACGGGTCCGCCGCCACCAGGCACGGCGCCTTCTGCTCCAGCTTGAGTCGCCGCGCCAGCTTGGCTGCCGTGGTCGTCTTGCCCGACCCTTGTAACCCAACGAGCAGAATCACCGTCGGGCCTACGGAGGCGAAGTCGAGGCCGCTGCGACTGCCGCCGAGTAAACCGGCGATTTCGTCGTGCACCAGCTTCACGACTTGCTGACCGGGGCTCACCGACTTGAGCTGCAGCACACCGACGGCCCGCTCGCGCACCCGATCGACGAAGCCGCGCGTCACCTCGAAACTGACGTCGGCCTCGAGCAGGTGCCGGCGGATCTCACGGAGCGCGTCGGTGACGTCGCCCTCCGAGAGCACGCCGCGGCCTGTGAGACGCTTCAGGACGGCGCCGAGCTGCTCGGAAAGGGCCGTAAACATAAGCCTTGCAAGCTAAATGGCGAATCACTCGAATCCAAGTGGGGGTTATCTTGGTCTGATGGCTCAGGAAAGCCCGGCGCCACCAGTCATTCCCACCACGCCTGCGTGGTCGCGCCCCGACGACGCAACCCGGCAAGCGCAGCTCGATGCCATGAAGTGGCGAGCCACCGGCCTGCTGGGCTTCGCCGCCGCCGTGTTCATCGCGGCCCGGGCGTTCGAGGCGCAGTACCCGTGGCTGGGCTACATCCGGGCCACGGCCGAGGCGTCGCTCGTCGGGGGGCTCGCGGACTGGTTCGCCGTGACCGCGCTGTTCCGCCACCCCCTCGGGTTGCCGATTCCGCACACCGCCATCGTGGCGACGCGGAAGGAGCGCATCGGGCGGATCCTCGGCAACTTCGTGCAGAACCACTTCATGTCGCGGGAGGTCGTGGCCGCCAACCTGCGTGCCGTCCGGCCCGCGGAACGCGCGGCCCGGTGGTTGTCCGATCCCGAGAACGCCCGCCGCATCGCCCAGCAGGTGGCCGGCGGGCTCGCCAAGGCGCTCGAAGCGCTGCCCGACCACGAGGTGCAAGCCCTGGTGCAACGCGTCGTCAGCGCGCGACTTCGCGCTACGCGTGTGGCGCCCGCCCTCGGCAAAACGCTGGCCCTCGTGCTCGGCGACAACCGGCAGGAGGAGCTGCTCAATGTGACGGTGCGGCTCGCAGCCGAAGCCGTCCTGAACAACCGCGAATTGATCCGCGACCGGGTGCGGGCGGAAACACCCTGGTGGGTGCCGCCGGTCCTGGACGACAAGATCTATCAGAAGATCATCGACGCGGTCGAACGGCTGCTGCGCGACATGGTCCGGGACCCCGAGCATCCGCTGCGCGCCGCGTTCGACAACGCCCTTCGGGACTTCATCGACCGCCTGCAACACGCACCGGACGTGATCGCGCGCGCGGAGGCGATGAAAGAAGAGTGGCTCGCCGACTCTTCGGTCGCCGACCTCTCCGCCAAACTCTGGGAGACGATCCGGCACGCGGTCATCGCCTATGCCACGAGCGGCGACGCGAGCGCTCCCGGGCCCCTCGATCGCGGGCTCAGCGAGTTCGGCTCAGCCGTGCTCGCGAACCCGACGTTGCTCGCCGAGGTCGACGACCTGCTGATCGATCTGACCGGAGGCGTCGTGGAGAAGTATCGTCACGAGATCGGGGACCTCATCGCGCAAACCGTGGCGGGTTGGGACCCCGAGGCGACGTCGCGGCGATTCGAGTTGGCGGTGGGACGGGATCTGCAGTTCGTGCGGATCAATGGGACGATCGTGGGCGGCCTCGTCGGCCTCGCGATCTACACGGTCAGTCGGTTTTGGCCCTGACGTGCACCTGAGGTAGCTGCTTCCAACCCTTCCAGTTGGGCGGGGCGTCTACGAGCCGGACGCCAGGCCGGCCGTCAATGTCGATCCGTTTGATTTCCGACCGTCTGGCCGACCGGCCGCGACCGTCAGGAAGTCCTTGAGGGTCCGCCCGTCGTTTCTGCCAAGCCCGCTCGAGTCCCGCCGCGAAGCGGTCCGCGGCGGCCGCGTCGTCCCACACGGAGTACCACACCAACGCTTCGCCATCCGGGCCGAGGACCTGATAGCGGTCTCCGTCCCAGCCGGTCGCCAACGTCGCCGCCTGCGACTCGTCGCCCAGGTGCTGCTGCAAGAGCAGCCGCGTCTCGAACTCGCCCAGGCCGTCTTCGAACCGCAGCGTATCGGGCGCCGGCCCGAACGCAAGCTCCGTCGGCTCGTCACCGGCGGCGAAGCGATCGGGGTGGAGGATTTGCTCGGTGGACGTGGGCATGGTGGTGAGCACCGACTTGCCGACGCGGTTGCGGCTGAACCAGACGACGAAGTCCGCACCGCCCAAGTACGGGAAGATCAGCCCCTCACGCAACCACAGCGGCGCGCGCGCGAATCGCTCCATCTGTGTGGTCTGCAGCCGCGCCATCACCGCGCGCTGCCGCCAGAACCAGCCGATGGGATACGTGTCCGGGAGCTGCTCAGGCATCAGCACCGAGAGCTGTACGATGGTGGCCTGGCCTTCGAGGATCGCCTGCGCCGCCGAGCGACGATCGTTGTGGCCCTGTTGCGTGATGATCGAGTCGAGCGAGACGTACTGATCCTGCAGCGCGTGCACCAGCTCGTGCGACACCACGACGCGGAGCGTCGACTCCTCGATGTCGGCCGGGATGTACAGGGCGTTCGAGTCGGGGTCGTAGTAGCCCGCGATTTGCTCGGTGTACAGGTCGATCATCGTCGACCGGAGCTGCATCGAATCAGGAATCAACCCGAAGCGGTGCAATGCCGCTTCGAGACCCGCGAGCTCGCGCGGCGGGAGGTCCTGGTCGAACTTGTGAATGACGTAGTCTCGCACCTGGTTGCGCGAGCGGCGCAGCACCAGGGGCTGCCGCTTGAAGGCCAAGTGCGCGGCCCGCGCGACAGACGGCATCATGCCCCGCACCATGTCCCGCAACTGCGCCTCGCTCTGCACCGCCTCGGCGCGTTCGCGGCAGCCGACGATCACCAGCGCGGCGCCGAGGACGACGGCGCCGGTCAGCCGGTCCATTCGATGCCCTTGCCCACCGCCGATG
>DATHDT010000279.1:0-2185 GCA_035318905.1 Gemmatimonadales bacterium
ATCTCAACTGGGCGAGGGCGTCGGCCGTCTGCAGCGCCGCCTCGGCGGCCTCGAAGCCTTTGTGCACGCGCTTCAGCGCTTGCTCGAGTGTCTCGGTGGTGAGGACGCCAAACCCGACTGCGATACGGTGCGCCAGCGCCACGTTGCCGAGCCCGCGCGCGGCTTCGCCGGCGACGTACTCGAAATGCAGCGTCTCGCCGCGGATCACGCACCCCAGCGCCACGATGGCATCGTAGCGCCCGCCCGCCGCCGCGACCTCCGCCGCGACGGGCAGCTCGAATGCGCCGGGCACCCACACGACGTCGACGTCCGAGTCGGGGACCCCGTGGCGGCGCAACGCGTCGCGCGCACCCTCGAGCAACAGGTTCGTGACATTTTCATTGAAGCGACTGACGACGACCGCCACGCGGCGCCGGGAAGGGGGCGCGGCCACCGTCAGTGGGTGAGGAAGTGGCCGAGCTTGTCCCGCTTCACGTCGAGATAGGCCCGATTCTCGTCGGAGGGCGCCGGCACGATGGGGAGGCGCTCGACGATGTCGAGCCCGTAGCCTTCCAGACCGACAAGCTTCATCGGGTTGTTCGTCAGCACGCGAATGGACGAAAGCCCGAGATCGAGGAGAATCTGCGCGCCGATGCCGTAGTTCCGGAGGTCGGGCTTGAAGCCCAGCTTCTCGTTCGCCTCGACGGTGTCGTGCCCCGCGTCCTGCAGCTCGTAGGCCTTGAGCTTATTGAGGAGACCGATCCCCCGTCCTTCCTGATCGAGGTACACGATGGCGCCGCGGCCCTCGCCCGCGATCATCCGCATCGCGCTGTGCAGCTGCCACCCGCAGTCGCAGCGTCCCGACCCGAAGACGTCGCCGGTCAGACACTTGGAGTGCATCCGCACCAGGACGTCGCGCTTCCCCGCGACGTCGCCGTACGCCAGGGCGATGTGCTCCGCGGCATCGACGTCGTTGCGATACCCGATGATCCGGAATTCGCCGAACGGCGTCGGTAGACGGGCTTCCGCGACGCGATGCACGAGCCGCTCGTGCGCGAGACGGTAGGAGACGAGCTGCGCGACCGTGATGAACGTCAATCCGTGACGCTCGGCGAACTGCTCGAGGTCGGCGCGGCGCGCCATCGAACCGTCCGGATTGAGGATCTCGCAGATCACGCCCGCCGGATACAGCCCCGCGAGCCGGGCGAGATCGACGCTCGACTCGGTCTGGCCCACACGCTGCAGCACACCGCCGGGACGGGCGCGGAGCGGGAAGACGTGACCGGGCCGGCGCAGGTCGGCCGGCACGGTCGCCGGATCGAGAGCCACGCGGATCGTGGCCGCGCGGTCGGCGGCCGAGATGCCGGTCGTGACGCCGAACCGCGCCGCCGCGTCGATGCTGATCGTGAACGCCGTCTCGTGCGACTCGGAGTTGTGTTCGGTCATCTGCGGCAGGCCGAGCGCCTGGCAGCGCTCCGGCATCAGGGGCAGGCAGATGAGACCGCGCCCGTGCGTGGCCATGAAATTGATCATATCGGGGGTGACCTTCTCGGCGGCGCCGACCAGGTCCCCCTCGTTCTCGCGCCGCTCGTCATCAGCCACGATGACGAGCTTCCCGGCGCGGATGTCCGCGATCGCCTGCTCTACGTTTCCGAACGGCATAGCTGCCTCACGTACTTTCCAAGAACGTCCGCTTCCACGTGCACGCGGTCGCCCGCGGCGACCCGCCCCAACGTGGTGTGCGTCCGCGTGAACGGCACCAACGACACCTGCATCACGCCAGGCCGGGGCAAGGCATTGACGGTCAGGCTCACCCCGTCGACGGTGACCGATCCGTGCAGCACCGTCGTTTCCGCTACGTCCGCGGGCATCCAGATGTCGACGAGCAGTGCGTCACCTTCCGCTGCCACCCGTTCGACGCTGCCGATGCCATCCACGTGCCCCTGGACGAAATGCCCACCCAGCCGGTCGCTCACCCTCAGGGCCCGCTCCAGGTTGACCTGCCGGCCCTTCTTCCATTCCCCGATCAGGGTGCGGGAGAGGGTCGTCTCGACCGCGTGAACCGTGAACCCACCCTTCACCACTCGCTCGATCGTCAGGCAGGCGCCGTTCACCGCGACGCTCTCGCCCTTTTTCAGCCCACGATACGGCGCCTTTATCCGCAGTTCCGCGCCGTTGTTGAGCGCCACCGAGTCCACTCGGCCCA
>DATHDT010000280.1:0-4243 GCA_035318905.1 Gemmatimonadales bacterium
CCCCCGACAGCTGATCGGGCCGCCGCTCGAGCAGATCGGCGATGCCGAGGCGGGCCGCGGCGTCGGCGACGCGGCGGTCGATGTCCGCTCGGGACGCGCCGCGCACCTCCAGCGCAAAGCCGATGTTCTCGGCGACGGTGAGGTGCGGGTACAGCGCGTAGTTCTGGAAGACCATCGCCACGTTGCGATCGGCGGGTGGCACTCGCGTCACCACACGCTCGTCGATGAGGACATCGCCCGCGGTGGGATGCTCGAGGCCCGCGATGCAGCGGAGCGCTGTCGTCTTGCCGCATCCCGAGGGACCGAGCAAGACGAGCAGCTCCCCGTCCAGCACCTCGAGCGTGAGGTCGTGGAGGGCGGCCTGGCCCGCCCCGTCGAACGAGACGGTCAGGCCGCGCAGGGTGACGGACGCCATGGCCCGGGATATAATGGGGGGGGAACCCATCCGCGAGGGACCGGGTTACCAGAGGACTGCACACGACAACGATCTTCAAAGGATAACGGGACATGCCGCACACGCTTCCCGCTCTGCCGTACGACTTCGCGGCCCTCGAGCCGCACATCGACGCGCAGACGATGCAGATCCACCACGGCAAGCACCATCAGGCGTACGTCAACAACTTGAATGGCGCACTCGACAAGCATCCCGAGCTGCACCAGAAGAGCCTCGACGACCTGCTCAAGAACATCACCACGATCCCCGAAGACATTCGCACCGTGGTCCGCAATAACGGCGGCGGCCATCACAACCACTCGCTGTTCTGGACCGTCATGGCGCCCGCGGGCAAAGGCGGCGGCGGCGAGCCGTCCGGTAAGTTGGGGGACGCCGTCGCGAACGCGCTCGGTGGATTTACGAAGCTCAAGGAGCAGATGACTGCCGCGGCGACTGGGCGCTTCGGGAGCGGGTGGGCCTGGCTCGTCGCGTCCGGCGGCAAGCTCGAGGTACTCAGCACCCCGAACCAGGACAGCCCGGTGATGGACGGCAAGACGCCGTTAGTCGGCCTCGATGTGTGGGAGCACGCGTACTACCTCAAGTACCAGAACCGGCGCCCCGACTATGTGGCGGCGTGGTGGAACGTCGTGAACTGGACCGAGGTGGGACGGCGCTTTAGCGAGGCGCGCTAGTCGTCGAGGGGAACCGCGGCGACCTCCGCGCCGCCGGCGTCATTGTAGTAGACCGTGACGCGCCAGGGCCGGCAGCAGACCTGGCAGTCCTCCACGTAGTCCTGGGCGGCGCCACTTCCCGCGTCCAGGGCGATCTCGTTCGGCTCGCCGCAATAGGGGCACATGACCGTCGCTTCGGTCTCCGCGCTCCCGTCGCCGAGCGGAAACTCTTCGTCGAGGTCGTCGTCGGGAAAGTCGACCATCAGCGCCAACCCTTCCGTTCGCGCAGGCTCGTAACATGCGCCGTGTGATGGCGGCCATGCCACGCGTACAGCGCCAGCATCGTGTCGAGCCGCGTCGGACCCATGTCCGGGTGCTTGATCGTCCGGGCGAACTGCTCGGGCGTCATCGCCCGCAGCAGCATCACCCAGCGCGCGTGCAGCGCGTCGAGCAGCGCGAGCGACACGTCCACCGGCGTGGCAGCCACTTCCGGCGTCTTGGCCCAGTCCTTCTCCTCGTACGTCTTGATCGCCGGTGAGTCCTCCGTCAGGCCAAACTTGAACCGCAAATACGCGTTCATGTGGCTGTCGGGGACGTGATGCGCCACCTGCCGGACCGTCCAGCCGCCGTCGCGATAGGGAGTGTCGAGCTGCGCGGGTGTCAGCCCCGTTACGGCTTTGCGGAATTGCCCGGGCGCCGCTGCGACTTGCTCGATGCAGGTCGCGCGCTGCGCGTCGGTCAGGCTGTCCACCTTGTTGACCTTGCCGATGGGATAGCGTGGATCGTTCGTCACCGTTTTACCGCTCCTTCACGCTGATGTTGCCGCCACCCAGAGGCGACGCAGCGTTCGAATCATCGCGCGCGCCGGGCTGGTTGTCGTAGACGAGGGCGCCGCTCGCATCCCAGATCTTGATGCGGAAGGCATCGGGGGCGCCGTCGCTCGCGGTCAACTGGAATCCATACGCGCCCGCGCGGTTCTTGAGCGATCCAACGCCGCGCACCCTCGCGATCCCGGGACTGAGGACGAGCCAGTCGACCGACTCGCTCGACAGAGCAAGATCGCTCCCTTGAATCTGGAAGTCGACGGAGGCCCCCCGCCCGATCACGCCATCCTGATACCGTACGACGAACGCGAAGTGCGCCTTGCCGCTGGGGGTCGTGAACCAGCCGCCACCCGTCGCGAACCCTGCGCTCGGATCATAGGCCACGATGAAGTCCGTCGCCGTGCGCGTCGCCACCCCGCCGTCGTCATCCTGCACGGTCGCGGTGACCGTGTACAGCCCGGCGCTCGCGTACGCGTGAGTCGCGCTCGGGCCGGTCGTACCGTCACCCCAATCCACGGTCAGCGTGTGCGTGTCCGCCGTCCCGGCGTCGGTGAAGGTCACACCGATCGACAGCGTCACTCCGACCGCGACGGGCGACGCCGGTGTCGTGAGCGATGTGATGAGCGGCGGCGCGTTATTCACGTTCACCGTCGACTCGGCGGTATCTGCGGCACCGTCCGGGTCAGTCGCAATCACCTGCACCGTGTACGTGCCGTTGTCGGCATACGCGTGGGTCGGCGTCGCGCCCGTGCCGCCGGCGCCGTCACCGAAATCCCACGCGTACCTGAGCGCATCGCCATCAGGATCGGTCGAACCGGCGGCCGTGAAACCGATCGCCGATCCTTCGATGCCCGCGTAGGGACCGCCGGCGCTCGCCGTTGGCGCGTGGTCGTTCGCCTCGACGACGCGCTCGATAGCGTCAGGCAGCGCGGCGAGCAGGTCATACCCGCTCAACGCCTCGATCGCATCGACGGTCGTCTTGTAGGTCTCCCACGGCACGTTCCGCACACCGGGGTCGTTGGGCATGTTCACGGCGATGATTTCGAGATCGCCGTAATTGTGCACGTCGGCGAGGCCGCGGTCGTGCGGGAGAATCACCGCGACTTTCCACGTGCTCGTCGGGATCACGACCTTGCCCTCGTTCTTCAGCGTGCCCTTGTTGCCCGCCACGCCCGCGATGATGTACACCTCCCGGTTCTGGAAGCGCACCAGGTCACCGAGGAAGTTCTCGAGGCTCGCCCACGGGCCCTGATTCAAGTCGGCAGCCTGCGGAACGATGTTCGAGAAGTAGAAGGTAAACGCGTTGTCGAGGCTCGCGGAGGTGCGGTCGAACGAGCGCGCCAGATGTCCCCGGTCGATGCCGAATCCCGCAAACGCCCCGGCGCCCGTGTAGTCGTTGGTCGTGTAGCGCGGGAAGGCGGCGGGCAACGCGGGATCGAATGTGAAGCAATCACACCGGTCCTCGGGCCCGAAGTGCGTCGGGTCGAGGTCGTAGCTCACCCAGTTGGGCGTGCCGCGAGTCACGTTGTACGACGTCGTGTACTCGTCGTGCCGCACGATGAAGTCGTCGCTGGGGTCGCCGTCGGTGGGCTCGCCGAACTCGGCGTTGCCGGCGTAGAGGGCGGTCGTGCTCGCAGTCGCCACCGCCATCGGCAGCGTGAATGCGGCCGTGGTGCCGTCCCCGGCGGTCGCGCGGAACGTCGCGCTCCCCGCGCCGAGCGCGTGCATCACGCCGTTCGGGTCGATGCTGGCGAGCGCCGGCGACTCCGAGGTCCAGGTGAACGTCGTGACCACCGGCTGCCCGGTGCCGTCGCGCAGCGTGGCGAAGAGCTGGTCTTCGAACCCCACGGGCAGGGGAGGATCGCTCGGCAGGCGCCCCGTGAACGTGATCGTATTCACCGGGGGAGGCGGCGGCGCGCCGTTGCACACGCCGAAGGTCGCCGTCTGGAGAGTCCACAGGTTGGACGCATTGCGTTGCAGCGACTGCCCCACCGGCGACGAGTTCTCCAGCGCCACAATGTCGACGGACGTGAGACCATCCGCGGGACCACCCAGAGCCCCGAAGGTGCCTTCGTAGGACAGGAACTCCACGCTGTGCCCGCCGGCGTCGACCAGCGCGAAGCCGTCAGGGCTGCCGTTCTGGATGCCGTTCGTCGGATAGTTGACCACGATCACGCCGCGCCCATCACACAGCGCGGGGATCGAGCCCGTCAGGGTCTGGGTGTTGTACGCCGTGCGGTTCAGGGGATCGCCGTTGTAGAGCACGATGCTCCAGCCCGTGAGGTCCGTGCCCGCCGGCCCCTCGACCTCAATCG
>DATHDT010000281.1:0-3601 GCA_035318905.1 Gemmatimonadales bacterium
GCGTGGAATTTCCGCGTCTATTACGGCGAGGACGAACTCGACGGCCAAACCTACCGGCTGAGCGGTGGGCTCTCGATCCGTCCTTCGACGCGGTTCCAGTTCTCGGCCACGCCGAACTACGTGCGCTGGGGGATCCCCCGCCAGTATGTCACGACGTTCGGTTCGGGCGGTCCGGCGGCGACGTATGGGTCGCGGTACGTGTTCGCACGCATCGATCAGCCCACGTTCATCTTGCAGCTGCGCGCGAACTACACGATCGGGCCCGATCTCACGCTCGAGTTGTACGGAGAACCCTTCGCCGCCGCCGGCAAGTATCGCGGGCTCGGCGAGCTGGCGCAGGCACGGAGTTTCCGGTTACGCGAGTACGGCACCGCCGGCACCACCATCGCGCGCGATCCGAGCGGCAACTACACCATCACCGACAACGGCGGCGCCGACACGCTGCAGATCCCGAACCCCGACTTCCACGTCCTGTCCTTCCGCAGCAACGCGGTGCTGCGCTGGGAATGGCGGCCCGGCAGCACGTTGTTCCTGGTGTGGCAACAGAGTCGGGGGTCCTTCGATCAGAGCGGTCGGCTGGTGGGATTCCGAGATTTGTGGGACTCATTTGGAGCGCAAGGAGACAACTTTTTGGCGGTGAAGGTTAGCTACTGGATTCCCGCAAACTAAAGACGTCTAGACGCCGAGACGCCTAGCGGACGTGAGGTCTGAGCGTGTAGGTAGTCCTACCTCCTCAAACCTGCGTACCGCTAGGCGTCTCGGCGTCTCGGCGTCTGCCTAGCGGCTGCCCTCTCGTTCCCTCTCCAACAGGGCTCTCTTGCGATCCTCCCCCCATCTGTAGCCCCCAAGGTCCCCGCCTTCTTTCACGACTCGGTGGCAGGGGATCACCAGCGCCGCCGGATTCATCGCGCATGCTCTCGCCACCGCCCGAGTTGCCGTCGGCCGGCCGATGCGCGTGGCGACGTCGGCGTATGAGCGCGTCTCGCCGTAAGGAATCTTTTGCAGCTCTTGCCACACGCGCCGCTGAAAGGCCGTCGCGCGGATGTCGAGCGGCAGGGCGAGGTGCGGCTCGCTGCCGTCCAGATAGCCGAGGATCGCCGTCACGGCATCCTCGAGCGTGAGCTGATCCCTGAAGATGTGGGCGGCGGGGAACTCGGCCGCGAGGTCGGCCTCGAGCGCCGCCGTGGTGTCGCCGAGGGTGACGCGGCACACGCCGCGTGGCGTCGCCGCGACGAGCAGCTTGCCGAGCGTGCACGGCACGACGGCGAATGCGATCTCGGTGTCCGCGCCGCCGCGGGCGTAGGTGGCGGGCGTCATGCCGAGCTGCGCGTTGGCGCGTTCGTAGACGCGGCTCGAGGAGCCGTAGCCGGCTTCGTAGACAGCGGGACTCACGTGGGGCCTCCGTTTCAGTTCGTGTTTGAAGCGCGCCACGCGGCGGGCGTCGCGGTATTGCCGGGGCGTGATGCCGAGCACGCGCTTGAACGCGCGGAGCAAGCGACGGTCGAGCTTGGGGGGGGGGCTCTTGGCGTCAGGCGCGTCGAGGGCGCGGCACGCCTCGCGCACCAGGGTGATGGCGGGGTCGCCGCCATTGGCCTCGGCGGGCTTGCAGCGGCGGCAGGCGCGGTACCCCTCTTGCTCGGCGGCTTCGGGAATCGGAAAGAAGGTCACCTGGCCGCGCCGCGGTCGGCGGCTGGCGCACGAGGGCCGGCAATAGATGCCGGTCGAGCGCACCGCGTAGACGAAGGCGCCGTCGTAGCGGCGGTCACGTGCCAGGACGATGCGCCAGCGATGCTCGGGAGTCACGAGAGGGAACTTAGCGCGCGGGTTCAACCCGATCTATCCGATTTCGGCCGCCAAACCCTACGGTGGTCCTAGCATCCTGGAAGCCGGAACGCTCCAATACGGGTGGAGTAGCTGGTCGCGTCTTTCTTGAGATAGTCGCCGACGTACCAGATGGTGCAATCATCGCTCGGGTCGATGGCCGTTTGCGAATAATCCTCCCAGCGCAAGGTGTTCGTCTGAGCCGCCTCGCCCTCGGCGAGAATCGTCTCGCGCAGCGTGAGCACACCGAGTGGATCGTCCGCCAATCGGGCGGCGAAGCGCTGGCCGGGGAAATGTGGCGTTCCGCCGAAGGAGTACCCGATCCCGATGTTGCCGCGCCGGTCGATCGCGGGGCTGGCCATCCAGCGATAAGAGCTGTCGGGCGCATAGGTGCCCTGCTGGCGCAAGCGCAGCGTACGGTCCGCCTGCACGGTGAACTCGTACCAACGCACGCCACCGGCGCCGGCGGCGGTCGCGACGGAGTGCACAGCCACGATCGACTCGCGGCCGCTCACGTTCCGATACACGACACGGGCCATGATCTTGTCGCCCTGGGCGTCCAGGTGCTGACCCGTCCCGGGCTGCCGCACGCACGTTGTGAGCTGGCCGTCGCAGAGATAGTGATACGGTGCCACTGCGACCTTCTGCGGCCCGGTGAGGCGCGTATGCCCGGGTGTCTCCCAATCGACGTGGAATTGCCAAGCGTAGATGCCGTCGTCGTCGAAGACCCCTCTGAGCTGTGTGCCGCCGGCGGCCAGCATGATATTCGGCGCCCCCGCAGGCGGCAGCGCGCGTCCGTCCAGGTCTGAGTTGTTCAGGAAGTTCACGTCGTCCACGACGAAACACTGCTCCGTGGCGGGCTCCCCCAAGAGCATCCGCCGCCGATCCACCACACACGCGTGCTTCTGAATCGTGTCGTCACTGGTGCTGGTAGGGACGTAATAGCCATCGGGCCACACCGCAGGACGTGGATAGTCGGGGAAGAGTGGGCGCAGGAATTCGTATCGGTAGTAGGAGCCCAGGGGGTCGGGGCTCACACTCACCGCGTAACACATGGAGTAGGGGCCCTTGTCTTCAGGGGGCCGCGTGCCAGGAGTCTGGACGAGGGAAGGGGGACGGGGCGTCGTGTCCGCCGGCGGCGCGGGCGGCGGAACGAACAGGGGCACCGCGGAGCCGGGCTGCCCCGAGACGCCGGGCGGGCTGACGTACGCCGCAGCGCTGGCACGCCACAGCGGCGGTTGGTCGGCACGTTCGGGACTGCGCCGGAACACCGGCATCACGATGAGCCAACGCTCCGCGAGTTGATCGTACCGAACGACGGCATCGCCGTTGTTGCGCGTTTCGCACGCGCCACCGAACCCGCGGAACAGGATGTTCGTGGGCACGGCGCCGTACAGGACCTTGCCCTGCTTCGTGAACACCGCCAGGCGTGAATTGACAATCTGCACGATGTGGTCCGGTCCCACCGCGATGCTGTTATCGGAAGGGTTACGCCCCGTCGCCGCTCCGTGCGGACCGAGGAACCCGACGCCGAGACCGTCGAAGCTCGCCACAAGCGCCGCGGGGGGCCGGCGGCCCTGCGTGGTTTGCTCCACGCGCGGTCGATCTCCTGCCCAACCGGCGAGGGCGACGGCGAACAGAGCGACCCAGATTCTCACCAGGGCTCGTCCGCCGACGGGCCGTAGATCGAGGGGACCTTCCCGCCCGCCATCCGCAGATAAACCGTGAACTGCCCGCGGTGGTGGATCATGTCCATCAGGATCTGCCACAGGAAGTCGAG
>DATHDT010000282.1:0-4907 GCA_035318905.1 Gemmatimonadales bacterium
GGCCATTCGCACCGCCAACAGGTCGTCGTCGTCAGGGAGGACGGCGAAGTGCAGTGGACGGGAGGGGCGGACGCCGAACTGCCGCGCGACGCGCTGTGCTTCGTCAATCCGGGGACGGTGGGTGAGTCGCGCGACGCGGACACACGCGCCGCCTACGCCCTGTTCGACACCGAGTCGCGCCGCGTATCGTTCCGGCGCGTGGCGTACGACCGCGCGCGGCTGCTGCGCCGCAACCGCGAGGTCGGGTTACTTCCCCCCTCGAAGCTGCAGCGAGTGGCCGCTCGTGTGCTGGGTTACCCGCGGCCCTGACGAGCGTCCCAGCGCCCACACGAACGCGCGCACACAACGCTCGATGCGGGCGTAACTCTCCTCGAACACCTCGAGCGGCTGCTCCACGGGATCGTGAATCGCCCGGGTGGCGATCGCGTCCGGATCCAAGTCGCCCAGCAGCATCACGTCCGCCGGCGCGCGTCCGAAACGCTCCCAGATCATGCGTTGCTGGCGCGTGTCCATCACGATGATGATCTCGGCTTCCGCGGCGAGCACCGGGGTGAGCAATTGCGAACGGTGCCCCGAGAGATCGACGCCGCGGCGCGCGGCCGCGATGCTGCCCTCCACGGGGACGGGCCGGCCCGGACTGACGAATCCGGCCGACGCGACGAGGACCCGCTCCGGCCCCAGCGCCCGCGCCAGCACGGCCGCGGCAAATGGACTGCGACAGATGTTGCCGTGACACACGACGAGGATCGCGCGGGGCAACGGCCGCGTGCGCAGCGCGCGGACCGCCGCGCGACGCCGCAACGGGTGGAGCAAGCGATCGGGCGCGTGGCGCAACCGGCGCGCCGGGGCGAGTAGCAAGTCGTCTACCATTCGATCTCCGGTCGCGAGACAGGTGTTGTCGCACTGCCACAACGAAATGTGGGGAATTTCTGGCAAGAATCGGGCCGACCGCTGGCCCGGTTCGTGCTTGTCTGCCTGGCATGCGCTATCTCGTGACCGGCGGCGCCGGGTTCATCGGATCTCACCTGGTGGATCGGCTCGTGGCGGAAGGCCATGAAGTCGTGGTGCTCGACGACCTGTCGGCCGGTCGGCGCGAGTACCTGGCCAACGTCCGCAACCGCATCCGCTTCATCCGAGCCAGCGTCCTGAGCGCCGAGGCGTGCCGCCGCGCGACCGAGGGGTGCGACTACGTGTTGCATCACGCGGCCATCACGTCGGTGCCGCTCTCGACGAGCGACCCGATCACGGCGCACGCCGTCAACACGACTGGGACCGTCAACATCCTGTTCGCGGCCCATCGCGCCAACGTCCGGCGCGTCGTCTTCGCCGGATCGACCTCCGCCTACGGGGACACGCCCGAGCTACCGAACCACGAAGAACAGCTGCCCCGACCGCTCTCGCCGTACGCCGCCTCCAAGCTGGCCAGCGAAGCCTACGCCAGCGCGTTCTACAAGACGTATGGCCTCGAGACGGTGACGCTCCGCTACTTCAACATCTTCGGGCCGCGCCAGGACCCCGCGTCCCAGTACGGCGCCGTGATCCCGCGGTTCATCGCCGCGGCGATCGCCGGCGACGCGCCGGTCATCTTCGGTGACGGAGCGCAAACACGGGACTTCACGTACGTCGCCAACGTCGTGCACGCGAATCTGTTGGCCTGCCAGGCTCGAGCCGCGCAGGCCGCCGGTCAGGTGTTCAACATCGGCTCGGGAAGCGCGCTCAGTGTGTCTGAGCTGTGGAACCGCATTTGCGCGGCCGCCGAGGTGGTACTGGCGCCGACCTACGCGGCCCCGCGCGCCGGTGACGTGCGGGACTCGCTCGCGTGCATCGACCGGGCACGCGACGCCCTCGGCTACCAGCCGCTGGTCAATTTCGATGAAGGCCTGGCGCGTGCCGTCGCCTGGTATCGCGCTACGGCGCCTCGCGTTCGCACCCGCTTGAGGGAAACCGCCGCGGCGCTATCTTAGGCGGCATGTCACGAGCCGCCAGGCTGCTCCCGTTCATCGCGCTGATCGCGATGGCGGCGTGCGCCAAAAAGAAGGACCACCGGGCAGAGGTGGTCGAGTGTAGTGCCATCTCGCTCGACGTGAAGGGCACCACCCAGTGCCTCGTGCAGCTCTATCACTGGGATGTGGCGGAGGCCACGCGCACCGCCACCGCGCGCCACCATGAGCTCGACACCATCAAGGCGCACTCGGAGGACTCGGTCTGGAACCTGGGCGCCGCAGACCACAAGAGGCAGTTGGCGGCGTGTCGCCGCGGTGTCGATCCCCTCAACCAGTGCCTGCTCGTCTCCGGCTGGCCGCTGCGGCGCGTCAACGCCACGTCGGACTCCTTGTGGGAGTCCGAATCGCGCCAGCATCTCTACGAGCTACACACCTGCGAGCGGCGCAGGGACGTCGCGCTCGCTTCGTGCCTGACCCTCTACTATAAGTGGGACTCTGACCGCGCTCTCCGCATCGCCGATTCCCTCACCCGCGAACGGTTGGGCGGCCGGCGCACACCGTAACACATCCGCTCCTCGATCTTCCAGGAGGTCGTCGTGCCGTCCCTGATCGCGCTCGTGCTCGCGGTGCAGGCCGCCGCTCAGCAAGCTCCCGTCCCCTCCGCTCGTCTCACCGCGCTCAAGCAGGAAGCCGTCCAGGACGTCGCCGGGCGCGCGCAATTCACACAGCAGATGGTCGATCAGATCTTCAGCTACGGCGAGCTCGGCTTCCAGGAAACCGAGACGTCTCGCTACCTGGTGGACCTGCTGCGCAAAAACGGGTTCACCGTGCGCGAAGGCATCTTCGGCATCCCCACCGCCTGGGTGGCGACGTGGGGCTCGGGGAAGCCCGTCATCTCACTGGGATCCGACATCGACGACATCCCGCAGGCGTCGCAGAAGCCGGGCGTCGCGTGTCACGCGCCGATGATCGAAGGAGCGCCGGGCCACGGCGAGGGCCATAACTCCGGGCAGGCCGTCAACATCACCGCCGCGCTCGCCATCAAGAAGATCATGGAGCGCGAGCACCTGTCCGGCACGCTGCAGATCTGGCCCGGGGTCGCCGAGGAGCTGGTCGGAACCAAGGCGTACTTCGTCCGCGAAGGGTTATTTAAGGACGTCGACATCGTGCTGTTCTCCCACGTCGACGATAATCTCGCGACGTCGTGGGGCGACATCTCCGGGAATGGACTCGTCTCGGCGCTGTTCACGTTTCAGGGCCGCAGCGCCCATGCCGCCGGAGCGCCCTGGCGCGGCCGCAGCGCGCTCGATGCCGTCGAGCTGATGGACATCGGATGGAACTACCGGCGCGAGCATCTGCGCCTGCAGCAGCGCTCGCATTACGTGATCCCGGACGGCGGTGACCAGCCCAACGTCGTGCCGCCCACCGCCTCGGTCTGGTACTACTTCCGCGAGCTCGACTACCCGCACATTCAGGAGCTGTTCGCGCTGGGCGATACGATCGCGCGGGCCGCGGCCATGATGACGAGCACGAACCTCGGGTCCGTCCGTATCCTCGGTTCGGCGTGGCCCGGGCACTTCAACAAGGTCGTCGCCCAGACGATGTACGAGAACATCAAGCAGGTGGGACTCCCGCAGTGGACCGAGGCAGACCAACGCCTCGCCCACGCGCTGCAGCGCGACCTCGGTGCGCCCGACTCCGGGCTCGCCACGCGTCTCGACACGTTGCGGCCGGCGCTCAGGCCCAACGAGCGCACGGGAGGCGGCTCGGATGACATCGGCGACGTCTCGTGGAACGTGCCCACCGTGACGCTGCGCTTCCCATCCAATATTCCCGGCCTGCCGGGTCACAACTGGGCCAACGCCATCTCGATGGCGACGCCGATCGCGCACAAAGGCGCGACGGCGGGGGCCAAGGTGATGGCGATGACCGTGCTGGATTTCCTGCTCCGCCCCGAGCTGGTGACGCAGGCGTGGGACTACTTCCGCGATGTGCAGACGAAGGACATCCACTACCAGCCACTGATCCGCCCGCAGGACCGGCCCGCGATCGAGCTGAACCAGGACATCATGGCGCGCTACCGTCCGGCGATGCGGCGTCTGTACTACGACCCCACGAAGTACCGGACGTACCTGGAACAACTCGGCATCGCGTACCCCACCGTCCGCGCGCCGGACGGCAGCTGCGCCGGAGGAGCTACACCCTAGCGGTAAAAGAGCCGGTAGGCCGCGCCGGCGTGGGCCACGCCGCGGTCGACGAGCTCGGCCATGTACTCGGCCATCGCCCCGACCTTGCCTTTCAGCGTCGCGGCGGCGGCGGGTGTGGCGCCCACCGCGGCGCCTCGATACTGCGTCGTCAGGCCAGCGCGTAGGGCTTCCACGATCCACGGCTTCGTCTCGACGGTGGCCTTGGTCACTTCCACGCCGCGAATTGCTCCCGCCTTGTCGAACCCCACGGCCACCTCGAGTGGCCCGTGCGGCGAGTCGACGCGCATGAAGACCAACACGCCTTCCACCTGATCGGCGCGCTTGCCGAGATAGAACGTGATCACGTCGTCAGGGGGAGTCCAGCCAGCGGCATCGTGCAGGCGCCGTTCGTCAGCGGAGCTGAGATGGACTTCGCGCGCCGTGAAACGATCGGCGCCGGTGAGGAGACGGGAAACGACCTCGGACCGTTCCACGAGGGTGACCGTCGGCGTGATATGCAGCAGCGCGGCCGCGGCCGCGCCGAGAATCAGGGCTTTCATGTACGTACTCCTCTTTCAGGTCGCCACATCTGCCAGAAGGCCAGCGCGGCGACGATCGTGTAGCCCAGCCCCATCGCCCAGCCACCGGCCAGGGTGACGACGGCGAAGTGAGGCGAGACGAGCTTGGTGAGCCACATCCCCATGAAATCGAGCCATGGCGCCGCGAACAGCAGGGTAATCAGCGCGAAGCCCATCCACCGCGGGATCGCGAGCCCCAA
>DATHDT010000283.1:0-4294 GCA_035318905.1 Gemmatimonadales bacterium
AACGCGAACACCGAGTCCGAGACCGGAGCCAGGGGCTGCGGAGCGGCCGGTTTGACGAGCGCGACGAGCGCGCCGCCCTCCTCGAAGACGTAGAGCGTATCGTGGTCTGACGCGTAGGCGCCGATCAGACCGAGCCACGCCGCCGGAGGCGCCGCCGGCTTCGGCGGCAACGAGTCGGTGACTTGCAGCAGCAGCGCGAGCAGCAGCACGTCGCTACCGGTGCTGCGCGAAGAGCCAGCGAGCGAACTCGTCCGACCCGTACACCGCGTCCCAGATGTTGTGGTTCATGCCGAGGAACTCCGTGTACTGCACGTTGGCGGATGCCGCCTTGAGCGCGGCCGCGGGCTCGCGCGAACCGGCGACCGGCACGGCACCGTCCACCTCACCGTGGAAGATCCAGATCGGCAGCTTGGCGAGCCGGCTCGCCAGCGCCGGGAGAGCGGCGCCGTTCTCGGCAGGGACGACAGGCACCGACCCGCGGAACCGGTCCATGTCCACCACCCACCCGCATATCGGCGCGATCGCCGCAAACAGCTCCGGATGGCGGTACGCGATGTACCAAGTCCCGTGGCCACCCATCGAAAGGCCCGTCAGATACACGCGGGCCGGGTCGGTGCGGAATTCTTTCTGCGTCTGCGCCAGCGCGGCGAGCGCCGCATCGGCCGGCGCGCCGACCCACTGCGAGTCGGTGGGCACCTGAGGGAAGATCACAATCGCGGGAAAGCGCGCGGGATTCTGCCGGATCGCCGGGGCGAGCCCCACGTTCGTCTGGATCAACCCGTCCGCGCCCCGTTCGCCCGCGCCGTGCAAGAAGAGGATGACGGGCCAGCGCGGCTGGGACGCGTAGTTGGCGGGGACGTACACCTCATAGCGATATGTCGCGCCGCCCACCGTGACGGTGCGGTCGAGGAACCCTGTCTCGACTCGCTGCGCCTGCAGTGACGTGACGGCGGCCAGAATCAGCGTAAGCATCATGCCTCCTCCGAATCGAACGGCCACGTGTGAGACTTCCACGACCATACCCCAAAACACACCGCACCGAGCACGAGCGCGGCCAGTCCAAACGCGATGACCTCGAGCGGCGTGGTGGCAAAGATGAAGATCCATCCTAGCAACGCCAGTAGGCTCGGGAGCGGATAGAGCCAGATGCGGTACGGCCGCGGCATGTCGGGCGCCCGGCGGCGCAGCAACGTGACCGCGCCGATCTGGCCGATGAACTGTACGAGGATGCGCGTCGTGAGCAGCGCGTCGATCACCATCCCGAGCGACGCGAAGCCGGCGACGATCGACAGCACGCCGAGCACCACCAGCGAGACGTACGGAAAACCCTTCGTCGGGTGCAGGCGTGCGAACACCTTGAAGAAGTAGCCGTCTTTCGCCGCGGCGTAGGGGACGCGCGAGTACCCGAGGAGCAGCGCGAAGACCGACCCGAATGCGGTCCAGAGGATCATCGCCGTGATGATCGTGGCGACGCTGGAGCCGTAGATCCGTTCCATGAAGATCGAGACGACGAAGTCGGACTCCGGGTGCGCCGCGACCGGCACAAAGTCGCGCCACGGCACGACGCCGATGATCGAGAAGTTGATCGCCACGTAGATCAGTGCGACGACGATCGTGCTGATGAGAATCGACCGGGGAATCACTCGGCCCGGATTCTCGACCTCGTCACCGATGTAGCAGACGTCGTAGTAGCCGAGGTAGTCGTAGGCGCCGACGCGCGAGGCGGCGCCGAGGCCCATCACGAAGCCCCAGGAGAAGTTGAAGGCGCCGGGGGGGAAGTCGAAGGCAATCTTGGGATCGAAGTGCATCGCGCCCGTCGCGATTACGGCGATGACGGTGACGATCGTCCCGATCCAGAGCGTCACGGTGATCGTCGCGATCGATTTGATGCGCCGGTAGAGGAGCGCGAGGTTCACGAGCCCGATGACCGTGATCACGAGCATCGTCTGCCGCGCCGTGATTCCCTTCCAGATGTAGCCCAGATAGTGCGCGAACCCGATGTAGCCGGACGCAATCTCGAGGGGCCCGCTGAGGACGAACTGCCACACGAACAGGAAGCCCATCAGGCGCCCGAGCTTCTCGGGCCCGTAGCCCTGGCGCAGGTAGCCGAACGACCCGCCCGATCCGGGCATCGCGGCGCCCAGCTCGCTCCACACCGTGCTGTCGCACAGCACGGTGATCAGCGCCACGATCCAGCCGAGCATCGCCTGCGGGCCGCCGAGGGCCGACATCAGGAGCGGGATCGTGATGAAGGGCCCGATCCCGATCATGTTCGTCATGTTGAGCGCCGTGGCGTGCAGCAGGCCGAAGCGGCGCACCATCGGTGGGGACGAGGCGGGAGGCCCGGTCAATGCGACATCATCTTGGTGGGAAGAATCAGCTCGGGCTTTGTATTGAAGAGGAAAGCCGTCACGATCCACTGGTCTTTCGGCATGTAGCAGTCGAAGCGCACATACACCGGACCCTTCTCATACAGCATGACGAGATAGGTCCGCGAGGCGTAGGTACCGAAGGCGACGGCTTCGAGCGGCTCGTATCCCACCATCTTGCCGTACGCCATCTCGATCTGCTCGAGGGCTCTGGTCCCGTCGGAGAAGTCGGTAATCGGCGAGTCTTTCATCCACATCGCCATGGCCGCGCTCGCTCCTCTCAGCTTGTACGCCTCGAAGCCCGCTCGGACAATGGGAGGTAGGGTGACGGCCTGGCCGCGCAGCGCAGGTGTCGCGGCGGTCGCGAGGCAAGTCAACAGCATGACAGCGCGCATGAGACTCCTCCGAAAAAACTCGCCAAGGTACGTCACGATTGGTCATCGCCGCGAAGCAGCTCGCGCAGCATCCGTTCGGGATTATCGAGGAACGCCTTGGTGATGTGATAATGCTCCGTGTCGAGATAATCGGCGCGAGTCAGCGCTGCCTCGGTGAACAGGTTGATGGTCGCCCCTGGATAGCCGAGCAAGATCGGTGAGTGCGTGGCGATGATGAACTGGGACCTACGCTGCACCAACCGGTGCATCGCCGCCAGCAGCGCCAGCTGCCGCGCCGGGGAAAGCGCGGCTTCCGGCTCATCAAAGAGATAGAGCCCGTTCCCTTTCAATCGACTGAGCACCAACGACAGAAATGACTCGCCGTGCGACTGGGCGTGCAGGCTGCGGCCCCCGTACGCCTCGGCGTTGTCGATCGTGGCCGTGTCGTCCACCGCCGACGCCAGATTATAGAACGACTCGGCTCTCAGGAAATACGAGTCGGTCGGGGCGTCGCGGCTTTTCGTCAGGGTGAGGAATCGAAACAACTGCGAATGGCTCGGGCGTGTAGTGAAGCGCTGCCACTTGCTCCCGCCTTCCGGATTGAGCCCGAACGCCGCGGCGATCGCCTCGAGCAGCGTCGACTTCCCCGACCCGTTCTCGCCCACGAAGAACGTCACCGGCGTGTCGAAGGTGAGGGTGGTGAGGTGACGAATCGCCGGAACTGAGAAGGGGAATTGCTCGGCGGGGACCTTGTGATCGGGCTCCCGCGTCACGGATTGAATGAAAATGCCTGGTAGGGTCGGGGCGAGCTTGGCCCGCGGCTTCTTCATTCCCCCGAATCTACAGCTACAGTCGCATACTCGTTCCGTTACCCCGCACCCAGCTCGGGACCGCGGCACCGTCGATGGTGGCGGGGAGGAACACCATTCGCCGTTGCTCGGTGACGATCGCTTGGTCGAGATCCCGCAATCCACTACTAGTGTTCAAGCGGACATCGCTGACGGTTCCGGTCTCGTCGATGAACAGCTGCACGTCCAGGCGGACTTTCCCGGACGGCACACGTTCGCCGGGCAGGACTTCGATTCGCCCCGTGGCTGTAAGGCCCGGCACCCCGTTGGGCGGAAGCTCGGGCGGGCAATAAACGGAGCGTTCCACGATCCCCGCCCGGCCCGGGCCCGCGCGCACCCGCACACGCAGCGCTCCCATGGGACTCGGCGGAGGCATGCGGCGCAGGCCGCGACTCATGATCTGCAAGAACTGTATGGACCCGGGGGACGGGACTCCCGCGGGTTCCACCAGCCGCACGGCGGCAGGTCCGTCTTCCTTGTAGAGGATGCTGACCACCATGCTGGTGGTGTCGCTCTCGGGAGAGGTGTCGATGAGGTCGAGGAGCGCCGCCGAGTCGACCACGGCATTGAGGGCCGGGAGTCGCTTGGGCCACTCGGCGGCTCGGCAATGACGCTTCGGCTCCTGCGCGGCGCCGATGCCGACGCTCGCGACGAGCCACGAAATCAGTACGAGAGGTGCGCGACTAGTCGTCATGCGGTCTAG
>DATHDT010000284.1:0-20290 GCA_035318905.1 Gemmatimonadales bacterium
CGAGTTCACGAAGGGCCAGTATGTCCTCTTCACGACCGACGAGTTGAAGAAGCTGGAAGAGCCGCGCGGCACCGGGGCGATCGAAGTCAACGAGTTCCTCCCAGCCGACCAGGTCGACCGCATCTACGTCGACAAGACGTACTTCCTCGGCCCCGACAAGGGCGGCGAGCGCGCCTACAAACTGCTGGCGGACGCCCTCAAAAAGACCGGCCGCGTGGGGATCGGACAGTGGGCGGCGCGCGGCAAGCAGTACCTGATCCTCGTCCGTCCCATGGAAAATGGTCTGGCGATGGAGCAGCTACGGTATCCCGAAGAGCTGCGGTCGATCGCCGACGTGCCGATCCCCAAGACCGACGTGAAGAAAAACGAACTCGACATGGCGATCAAGTTCATCGATCAGGGCACGGCGGAAGAGTTCAAGCCCGAGGCGTACAAGGACAACGTGCGCCGCCGCATCCTCGATCAGATCCAGCAGAAGGTCGAAGGCAAGGAGATCACCGAGGAGCCGACCGAAGCGCCGAAGACGCAGATCCTCGATCTGATGGAAGCGCTAAAAGCGAGCATCAAGGGTGGGAAGGGTACGGCCGACAGCAAACCGGCGAAGGCTAAGCGTAAAGCGTCCTGAACTTCGCGGCGAGCTTCGGTCCCTCCCCTTTCCCTTCGTGTTTGAAGAACACGTAGCCGTCGCTCCACGCCTTCCCCACGCCGCGGACTCTCTCGACCCACTGCTTGAGTCCCTTCGTGTCGTAGCCCTCGACGCGCAACCGGAGGTAGCCGAAATCGGCAGTGGCTTCGAGGGGCGTCGTGCCCTCCTCAGTGTCGGCGATGCACAACGCCGCGTTGCCGGTCCTGAGCACGTCATACGTCTCCGCGTCGAACCACGACGCGTGGCGGAACTCCCAGGCGCACTTCAGGTCCGGCGGGAACTGCGTGAGCACGTCGCCCAGTCGATCGAGATCCTTCTTGAAGTTGGGCGGCAGCTGGAACAGGATGGGGCCGAGCTTGGGCCCGAGCGTTCGCGCCGTCTCGAGAAAGAAGCGGAGGTTCTCGTCCACGTTCTTGAGCCGGGCGATGTGGGTGATGCGTTGGGGGGCCTTCAGCACGAAACTGAACCCCGCCGGCGTCACAGCATCCCACCCCGCGACGATCTTCGGGGTCGGCATCCGGTAGAAGGTGTAGTTGATCTCGACGGTCCCAAGTTTGCTGGCGTAGTACTCCAACCACTTGGAGGTAGGGAGCTTGGCTGGATAGAAGCTCCCCTTCCACTCGGGGAAGTTGTAACCGGAGGTCCCAGCGAAAAGTCGCATGGGGCTAAAGTGCGCGAACTGTGGCATGTGGGCAACACGACCCGGCGCGCGGGTCACCCGTCCGCCCGTGACTTGGGTCACTCGGAACTGAACTGCAAATCGGCAGTATGAAGCAGAGCCTTTCTCACCCATTGGGGAGCAAACAACAATGACCGTCAAGCCCATCCTCGCGGCGATACTCGTCGCCGCGACCGCGTGCGGCACGTCCGCCGAGACCGAGCGCAAACTCGCCGATCTCGAGCAGGCGAATGCGCAGCGGGACAGCTTGCTGCAGGAAGTGGCCGTCAGCGCCCGGCTGCTGACCGACGTGAGCACCGCGCTCGCGAAGGTGCACGTGCGCGGCCGCGCCATCCGCACGTCGTCCGAAACGCCGCTGCTCGCGCAGCGCGACTCGATGATGCAAAAGCTGCGCTACGTCGTGGCGCGCGTGAGCGAAACCGAGACGAAGCTGACCGAAGCCCAGAACCGCATCAAGGGTCTCTCGAACCTCTCCGATAGTCTGCGCGCGACACTCGACTCCACGGCGACGAACCTCGGCGCCATCATCGAGAGCCAGAAGACGACCATCGCCTCGCTCACCGAGCAGGTGACGGCCCTCGAGACTGAGAACGTCGCGCTGCGCGACACCGTCGCCAACGTGACCACGCGCGAGAACACCGTCTACTACATCGTCGGGACCAAGGACGAGTTGAAACAGAAGGGCGTGATCGTGGAAGAGGGCGGCAGCCGCGTGCTGTTCGTGTTGTGGCGCACCGGTAGCACGCTCTCCCCGGCACGCGAGCTCGACCCGAGCCTGTTCACGCCGATCAACAAGCGCGACGTGACCCAGATCCAGCTGCCCGACGCGACGAGCGAGTACCGCATCGCATCGCGTCAGGACCTCGAGTACCTGGCGACCCCGCGGACCGACAATGGCAAGGTCACGGGGACGGGAAGCCTCGATATCTCGTCGCCGGAGCAGTTCTGGCGCAACTCGAAGTTCCTGATCATTGTCCAGGAAGGGCACACGAGTGGGGGCCCTAATACGGGGGGTCGCACCGAGTAACCCCCCCTCGGACCCGAAACCCGAGCCCCACATCACCCCGCGTGGTGTGGGGCTCTTTCGTTGCGAGGATAGCGCGATGGCGCGGTGCACGTGGGCGGAGTCGAGCGACCTGATGATCGCCTACCACGATCGTGAGTGGGGCGTCCCGGTCCACGACGATCGCCAGCTTTTCGGAAAGCTCATTCTGGACGGCTTCCAGGCGGGACTGTCGTGGTCAACCATCCTGAACAAGCGCGCCAACTTCCTCGAAGCGTTCGACGGTTTCGAGCCACAGCGGATGGCTGCCTACGATCGGCGCCGCATCGTCAAGCTCCTCAAGAACCCCGGCATCATCCGTAATCGCCAAAAAGTTGAGAGCGCGGTGAAGAGCGCCCGCGCCTACTTGACGCTCGCCGAAGCGGGGACCTCTTTCGATGAGTTCCTGTGGTCGTTCGTGGGTGGCGCGCCGCTGCGCCACGCCCGCAAGACTACACGCAGCGTCCCAGCGGAATCGAAGGAGTCGAAAGCGATGAGCAAGGCGCTGGTCGAGCGCGGATTCCGTTTCGTGGGCCCAACGATCTGCTACGCCTTCATGCAAGCGGTCGGCATGGTCAACGACCACCTGGTCACCTGCTTCCGGCACGCCGAGCTGTGACCTACGACGTGATCGTTGCCGGGCTGGGCGCGATGGGGAGCGCCACGACGTTCTACCTCGCCGGCCGGAAGCATCTGCGCGTCCTGGCCCTCGATCGCCATCACCCCCCCCACAAGCTTGGCTCGACGCACGGCGGCACTCGGATCATCCGCGAGACGTCGTTCGAGCACACGCGCTACGTGCCGCTCGTCCGCCGCGCCTACGAGTGTTGGCGCCACATGGAAGCGGCGACCCGCAAGCGCCTGCTGCGCGTGACCGGTGGGGTGTTTATCGGCGCTCGCAATGGGACCTTTGTCGCCAAGTCCAGAGAGAGCGCCGACGTCCACAATGTGCCCTACGAGATCCTGTCACCTGCGGAGATCCGCCGCCGCTTCCCGGCCTTTCGGCCGGACGAAAGCGCGGTCGGGTTCTATGAGCCGGGCGCGGGGATCCTGGAGCCTGAGACCTGCGTCCAGGCGTGTCTCGACTACGCGCAGAGGGCCGGGATCGACGTGAAGTTCGACGAGCCGGTCACGCGCTGGTCCGTCGCCGCCAAGGGCGGCGGCGTGACCGTGACGACGCCGCGCGGCACGTACAGCGGCGGGAAACTCTTACTCGCGGCGGGGCCCTGGATGCTCGATACGCTGAGGGCTGTCGGTGTCCGCGTGACCGCCGAGCGGATCGTGATGCACTGGTTCGCGCCCAAGGGCGACACCGCGCCGTTCGACGCCGCGCACTGTCCGCTCGCATTGTGGGAGTTCGGCCCCAACGCCGCGTTCGCGTCGTTCCCGATGGAGAACGGCGAGATCAAGACGACGATTCATCACGGCGGCGAGCCCACGACGCCGGACACGGTGCGTCGCGACGTCGGCGCGGACGAGATCGCGTCGATGCGCGCGATGTTGAAGCGGTTTCTGCCGGGGGCAAACGGAGCGCACCGCCGCTCGGCGGTCTGCCTCTACACCAACGTGGAAGGCGGGGACTTCCTCATCGACCACCACCCCGAGCACCCTCAGGTGCTGCTCGCGAGTCCCTGCTCGGGGTTCGGATTCAAGTTCGCGAGCGCGGTGGGCGAGCTGCTCGCGGATCTCCTGGTGACGGGGAAGTCGAAGTGGGACCTGCGTCCCTTCGGGATCGCGCGCCTTATTTCGCCCGCTCGAGGTACTGGCCGGAGCGCGGGTCGACCCTGACCTTCTCGCCCGGACTGATGAAGTCGGGCACCTGCACGGTCACACCGTTCGACAGCTTCGCGGGCTTGGTGCTCGCGTTCTTGGTCGCCGTCTTCATGACGGGCGACGTCTCGACGACCTCCAACTCGATCACGGGCGGCAGCTCGATGGCGATGGGCCGGCCGTCGAGCCACTCGACCTGCACGACCATCTCCGGCTGCAGCCACTCCTTATCCTCACCGACGGCGCGCTCGTCGAGGGTGTACTGCTCGTAGGTCGATTGGTCCATCACGTGCACGCCGCCCTGGTCCTGATACAGAACCTGCATCTCTTTCGTATCGAGCCGGGCTTCGTTGAGGAACTCGGTGGCGGCGAGCCGCTGATCGAACGTGTTGCCCGTGACGAGGCTCCGGAACCGGACCTGCACGAAGGCGCGCAGGTTTCCGGGAGTCCGATGCGTGAAGTCCATCACTCGGCAGGGCTGTCCGTCGATGAGCAGGACGTGCCCTTTGCGGATATCGGTGGCTTTCATGGGAGCGGGAACATAAACCGAGAGACCCGGCCGTTGTAGGGGGGCGGGCCGGGTCTCCAAGTTCCTGCTCGACGCGGGGTTACTGATTCCAGGTCGCGATCTGCGCCACGAACGCCTTCGCCAGCGCGACCAGATCCACCGGCTGCGCCGCCGGATCTTCTTTCAACTGCTCGACGCGCGTGAGATTCGTCGTGGCCGGACCGAACGTCCCCTCCACCGCGAGCGCCGACCGATAGGCTTCGGCGGCCGCCGTGAAGTGGCCCGTCTGCTCGAGCGCGGTCCCGAGGTTGTTGTGGAAGATCGCCACGTGCTTCTCCAGCTCGATCGCCCGCGCGAGCGGACCGAGTGCGTCCTCCGACCGCCCCACCTTGATGTACAGCGATCCGAGGTTGTTCAGCGACCACACATCCTCCGGATTCCGGATGATGGACTTCTTGTACGCCTCGATCGCCTCGTCCGTGCGGTTCAACACCTGGTAGGCCCGGCCGAGGAGCCGCAACGACTCGCTCGAGGTGGTGTCGAGATCGACCGCGGTTTCGATGTGCTGCAACGCGTCTCCGGCACGCCCCGACTCGATCAGGATGCGGCTCAGGTAGAGACGGCTACGCACGTGCGTGGAATCGAGCGCAATCGCCTGTACGAAGGCGCTCTCGGCGCGCGCGAAGTCGCCGGCCTTGAAGGCCGTGCGGCCGACCGTGTAGAACTCGGGCGCCGTCGTGGGGGCCGGCGTCTCGGGCTCAGACGGGGGCGGTGCGGGAATCGGGGTCGGCGTCGTGATAACAGGCTCGCCGGCATTGGCTCGGTCGGGACCGCGGTCGCCACAGGCGGCGAACATGTATCCGACGACACCGAGACTCATGAGTGCGACGACGGCGAGAGCAAGACCGCGGCCCTTCACTTGGGGCCGATCGATCGAGAACTGGTACCGCATGGGCTCCTCCTGGAGCGGGTTCGCTCAGGAGTAAGGCAGGCCGCGGACCAGCGACTAACTCGTTGTCAATTCACGATGTGATTCTACGGACGTGGCCGGTGGAACACCGACTGCGAGGAGCCTACGTGTCGCGCTGGACACCGAGGCGGCGCATCACCTTCAGGAGACTGGCGTGATCGGAGAGCCCAAGCTCCTTGGCGGTGTGCGTGATGTGCCAGTCGTTGCGCTCCAGCGCCGAGACGATGATTTGGCGCTCGGCCTCCACCTTCTGTTCCTCGAACGTGCGTGGGGCGGGGGACGTGGGGCGTGGGCGCTTGCCCTTATGATCTCGTATCTCCGCGGGCACATCGTCCTTCGTCAGCTCCTCGCGGTCCGTCGCGATGACCATCCGCTCGATAACGTTGCGCAGCTCACGCACGTTGTTGCGACGCCAGTCGTAGGCCATCAGTGCCTCGAGGGCATCGGCACCGGCCTTCCTGGGCTTGATCCCGAACCGGCTACAGATCGCGGCGAGGAGGTGGTCGACGAGGCTCGGCACATCAGAGAGCCGGTCGCGCAGCGGCGGCACGCGCAGCGGGTGCACGTTGAGCCGGAAGAAGAGATCCTCGCGGAACCGGCCCTCGGCGACCTCCTTCTCCAGGTCGCGGTGCGTCGCCGCGACGACGCGCGTGTCGACCGCGATCGTCTTGGTCCCACCCACCCGAGTGACGTGTCGCTCCTCGAGCACCCGCAGCAACTTCGCCTGAGCGGCGAGCGGCAGGTCACCGATCTCGTCGAGAAACAGCGTCCCACCGCTTGCGGCCTCGAATGCACCCTTGCGGGTGGCCGCGGCGCCTGTAAACGCCCCGCGTTCGTGGCCGAACAACTCGCTCTCGACCAGCTCCTGCGGCAGCGCCGCGCTGTTCACCGCGATGAATGGCCCCTTGGGCGCCGCCCCAAGGCGGTGCAGCTCGCGCGCGACCAACTCCTTGCCCGTGCCGCTCTCGCCGAGGATGAGCACGGGACTCGGGATCGGTGCGACGCGGGCGATGGTCTGCTGCAGCTTGGCGAGCGCGGGACTCGCCCCCACGAGCGGCGAGTCCACGCCAAAGCCGCGGCGCAGTGACGCCACCTGATCGACGAGGCGCCGGCGCTCGATGGCGTTCTCGACTTCCTGCCCGACGCGCTCCATCGGCTCCGCCTTGTCGATGAAGCCGGCGGCGCCGAGGCGGATCGCCTGGGCGCAGCGATCGTAGTTCCCTGTCCCCGTGTACACGATGACCGGGACGCGCAGCCCGAGCCGCTCGACGGAACGCAGCACCTCGAACCCATCCATCCCCGGCATCTCGAGGTCCAGGATCACGCAGTCCACGGGCTCGGCGGCGAGTGTATCGAGCGCCGCCCGCCCGCTCCCGGCCACGATCGTTTCGTAGCCGCGCAGCCGCTTCAGGTCGTAAGCGTACTGCTCGGCCATTGCGGGCACGTCGTCAACGATGAGCACGAGCGTCATGCGCTTGGGAGCTCCACGATGAACTTCGAGCCCTTCCCTGGATGGGAATCGACCCGCAGCGTGCCATGAGCATCGAGCACCAGCCGCCGCACGATCGAGAGACCAAGCCCCGTGCCGCCCTTCTTGGTCGTGTAGAAGTCGTCGACCGCGCGGTCGACTTCAGCCTTGCTCATGCCGCGCCCGGTGTCGCTCACGAGCAGACGCACCGTGCCATTGGGGCCGCGTTCTGTCGCGATCGTGACGGTGCCTGGCTTGCCGTCGAGGCTGTCCACGGCGTTACCGAGCAAGTTCTGGATCACGCGGCGCAGCGCCAATGCGTCGACGCGCACCGGCGGCAGATGATCGAGGAGCTCGGCGAGCAGGTCGACGTTTTCAGGACCCGGCGGAGGGCGCAGTGCCTCGCGCACGACGGCGTTGATGTCTGTAGGCTGTTCATTCGACTGCGGATAGAGCCGCGCGTAGTTCGCCGCGAGCGTCTCCAGATACGCGATGCTCGATTCCACGGTGCCTTGGCGCTCGCTGAAAACCTTGGGCAGGTTCGCGGGTTCTTTCTCTGCCACCTGCGTGAAATGGCGGAACACGTTGCGCAGCGGGCCGAGTCCGTTCTTGATGTCGTGGTTCACCTGGCGCGCCAGATCGCCCATCACCACGCGCCGCTCCATCTCGGTCATCGGTCGACTGAATCGGGTCGAGAGCCAGCCGGCAATCAGCACGGCCAGCAGCGCCGACACGAGCACCGCCACGGCGAACCACGTGTTCACGTTGCGCCGCAAGGCACCCAACAGGCTCTCGGACCGCGTGATGACGAGCCGCGCTGGATATGTACGCGGGGGGTCCTCGAGCCCCACATAGGGGAGCGCCACCTCTGCCACAATTTGCGCCGCGTCGCCGGCAGTCGCGGTGTCGCCGGGAAGGACCACGTGAACCGAAAGCTCTCGCACGATGCGCGACGCGCGCACCAGGCGCGCGAGGAACAGGGAGTCTACGCGCACGCCTCCGACTAAAGAGAACCGTTTCCCCGGCAAGCTCAGCGTATCGCTGCGCACGAGCGCGAGGAACGAGCCCTCCGCGGTGGGTCCGTTCACCAATGCCGGTCCCCCCAGGGGCGGGACGGCGCCGGGACGGTCGAACTCGTTGCGAAAGTGACCCGACGAAACAACGTGGCCTTCATTGTCGAGGATCTGGAGGAAATCGAGACCCGTGAGGCCCATCGCGTCGCCCGCGTAGTCGAGGACGTAGCCGCGATCTCCTCCTTGGATTAGGGCGGCGCGAAGGCGGCCGTTGGCGGCGATGACACCTTTGAGCGCGTTGAGCCGTGCCGCGATCGCGTCGCTCTGGCGCACGATGTCCGCGCTCACGATCTCGGCCAGCGTGCCCACCCGCGGCTCGTATTCGGCCGCGAGCCTCCCCGACATCTCGCGGCGAATGCCGAGTCCAAATACGACGAGCGGAACGAGCACCACCACGCCGAAGCCGGCGAGGAGGCGCGTGCGGAAGGTCATTGAGGGACGAAGTGCAGGGTTCCGTCGCCGTCCACGGTCCAGCGTGACTGGCCGCGGCGCACTACGGCGCGCGCGCGGGTTTCGACGAGCGGCGCGACGGCAGCCGGCCAGGGCGGCAGGAGATCGCGCGCGGCGCGGCACGCTTCCGGAACCCTCCGCGGCAACGCGAACACGTACCCGGCGCCGGCGCCTCCGGTGAGCGAGCGGGAGAACTCCGCGGGGCCGAGGCCCGCCGCGGTGCCGCCACCGAGGGCCGCGATGCGGCCCGCCAGGTCGCGCGCCGCGGGATCGCCGCGCACATAGGCGATGCGACGCGCCCCGGTCGACGCCGTGGGTGCTCCGGCCGGTGCGGGCCCGCAGGCGCGCAGCTCCTCCCACCAGAAGCCTCCGCCTTGCGGCCGTCGCGCCTCACCCCGGACCGCCTGTTCCAAGCCATCGAGCCGCGTGGTTGGAGGCTCGACCGACGCGAGCACGTAGACGCGGTCCCACGGCAGATCGACGACGGTGAACGCGCTTTGCGTCGCGGCGTAGTCGGTCACCGCGCGATCGCGCGTCACAAGGAGGTCGACGCCGGCGTCGAGCAGATCGCGCGCGTCTTTCCCCGAGGCTTGGCGGAAGAGCAGCGTATCGCCGCTCGGCGAGTAGGCGCGAATCTCTTCCGGTGTCGCGGTGCCGCCGGTGACCCAGTAGCGCCCGGTCCCGATCGGCCAATCGCCCCCGGGCGCGGGCTTCGTCACCGCGAGCGCGGGATCGGCGAGGAATGCGGGGACGTCGTCCGAACCCTTGGCGAGCCAGACACCCACCGTGCGCGCGTCGATCGGATTCAACGTGTATCCGACTCCCCCACGTCCCACGACGACGTCGCGCGCCGTGACGGGCGCGCCGTCCCAGAATTGCGCGTCGCCGCGCAGCGTGAAGGACCAGCGCCGCCCACCGTCGCTCGAGGTCCACGACTCGGCGAGCGCCGGAACAGGGCGCCCCTCACAATCGAACCGCACCAGCGTCTCGTACAATTGCCTGAATACGAGCCGCTCAGCGTCATTGCGCCCGACGGGCGCGTGCGTGGGCTCGACTGAATCGGTGAGGGCAACGGTCACGACCGGCGCTCGCGCGGCCCCGCTTGCAGGAGGCGCGAGCAGACACGCCGCCGCGCCGCCAGCTGGCGCGAGGGGTGCATGTGAAGGATGCGCGCAAGCGCCGGCGACTAGACCAACGATGGCAACGGCGAAACGGCGCAAGTGGGCTCCGTGATGGGTACCCAAAAGAATACCCCCGGAGCCCGCTTATGTGGACTAGTCGACTAGGCGACGGGCGACGTCGAGCGGCGCTGCGGCAGCGGGCCCGATCGCCGCGGCGGCGCGGCTGGGCGCGGAGCGCTCTGCCAGGCAGAGCGACGCTCGGCATCCGACCGCCGCGCCGTAGTCGACCGCCGGCTGGTGCTACGCCGCTCGACGACGGGCGTCGTGTCGCCCTGCCGCCGCTCGGACCCGACCCGCCGTTCCGCGTCGGCGCGGCGATCGGTCGTGCCGCGGCGCTCGGTCCGGCGGCGCCCACCGGCGCGACCGGCCTCGGCATGCACGAGCACCTCGCCGTCCGTGATCTCTGGCGGAATCAACTTGAAGGAAGGCCAATCGCTCCTGAACCAGCTGGCCGCGAGTGCCGCCGCGGCATCGGCGCCTTCGGCCGTCTCGCAAACGCTGATCGACGCCAGGACGCTGTCGCCGGCGTCGAGCAGGTAGTACGCCACGAAGCCCGGGAGCCGGTTCATCTGGGGCAGCAGACTGACCTCCGCGTGATGCGCCGCGCCGGCCACCGTCCCGAGCCGTACCTTATACCGCCGAATTACCGCATGCATCGCCTGCTCGCTTTGTTAAAGAGTCTCGGCTTTAGGGGCAAGATTCGCGCCCCGGGACTATGGGGGAACAGTACTCCCCGAGGCCAAAAACAGTTCCGCAGCGCGAACGAAACTGTAATCTGGCGGCCACACTGCAAGCAGGCTAGCCTTCCAACTTGATGGCCTCCAGCGCGATGTCCTCTTCCGCTACCCGCGAGATCCGCGACTCCGTCGTGATCCGGTTCGCCGGCGATTCCGGCGATGGGATGCAGGTCACGGGCACTCAGTTCATGCTCGAGACCGCGCTGGCCGGAAACGACCTCTCGACGTTCCCGGACTTCCCTGCCGAGATCCGTGCCCCCGCAGGGACGACCTTCGGCGTGTCGGCGTTTCAGATTCAGTTCGGGGCCGTCGACGTCATGACCCCCGGCGATGAAGTCGACGTCCGCGTCGCGATGAACCCGGCGGCACTCACCGTGGAGTTGAAAGACCTGCGCGTCGGCGGCACGGTGATCGTCGACAGCGCGGCCTTCAACGAGCGCAACCTCGGCAAGGCGGGCTACACCAAGAACCCGCTCGACGATGACTCGCTCGCGCCGTATCAGCTGCTCAAGTTCGACATCACGAAGCTCACGGCTGACGCGGTGAAACCCCACGGCCTGTCGTCGCGCGAAGCCCATTTGTGTCGCAACATGTGGGCGCTTGGCCTGCTCCTGTGGATGTACGGGCGCGAGCGGACCGCGACGGTCGACTGGCTGAAGCAGAAGTTCGCGAAGAAGCCGCAGATCGCCGACGCCAACATCGCGGCGCTCAACGCGGGGCACGCCTTCGGCGAAACGGCGGAGATGCCCGAGCACCTCGTGGGGTACGTCGTCCCCAAGGCCGACGTCCAGCCCGGATTGTACCGCACGGTGAGCGGGACCGAAGCCCTCGCCTGGGGTCTCGTGGCGGGGATGCGCGCGGCCGGTATCGACAAGCTCGTCTTCGCCGGATACCCGATCACGCCCGCGTCGGCGCTGCTCCATACGCTCGCGACCCTGCGACAGTACGGTGTGGTCACGTTCCAGGCCGAGGACGAGATCGCCGCCAGCGGCGCGGCGCTCGGCGCCTCCTACGCGGGTGCCCTCGGCGTCACGTCGAGCTCCGGTCCGGGAATCGCCCTGAAGACGGAGATGCTCGGCCTCGCCATCGCGACGGAGCTGCCGCTCATCGTCATCGATTCGCAACGCGCCGGTCCGTCGACGGGCATGCCCACGAAGACGGAGCAGTCGGATCTGTTCCAGGCAGTCCACGGCCGCAACGCCGACGCGCCGCTCGCGGTCCTCGCCAGCGCGACCGCGACCGACTGCTTCGACGTGGCGATCGAAGCGGTGCGCATCGCCACGAAGTACATGACGCCGGTGATCGTGCTCTCCGACGGCTACCTCGCGCACGCCGCCGAGCCCTGGCGCATCCCCGTGGAAGCGGATCTGCCGCGTTTCCCGATCGCGTATCGCACCGACCCGGAAGGTTTCCATCCCTTCCTGCGCGACGAGAAAACGCTCGCCCGTCCCTGGGTCCGCCCGGGGACGCCGCAGCTCGAGCACCGCATCGGCGGGCTCGAGAAGGATTACGACTCCGGCCACATCTCCTACGACCCCGACAACCACGCGCGCATGACCGAGGCGCGCGCGGACAAGATCGCCGGCATCGCGCGGGACATCCCGCTCCAGGGCGTGAGCCTCGGCGAAGATCATGGCGCGCTCGCCATCGTCGGGTGGGGCTCCACGTTCGGACCGATCCATCAAGCCGTGCGCATCGCGCGCGAGGAAGGCCACGACGTGGCGCACATTCACGTGCGCTACCTGAGCCCCTTCCCCCGCAACCTCGGCGACCTGCTCAAGCGCTACGACCGCGTCGTCGTCCCCGAGATGAACCACGGCCAGCTGGTGCGCCTACTGCGCGCGGAGTATCTCATCCCGGCGGAGCGGCTCAGCAAAGTGACGGGGAAACCGTTCAAGGTATCGGAGATTGCTGAAGCGATTCGGGGAGTGAAGACGTGACGGTCACCACGATTACCGACGCGCAACTCGCGCCGAAGGACTACGCCTCGGACCAGGAGGTCCGGTGGTGTCCGGGCTGCGGCGACTATGCCATCCTCAAGGCCGTCCAGAAAGCGTGCGCGGACCTGCAACTCGATCGGGCCCGCACCGTATTCGTGAGCGGCATCGGCTGCGCGGCGCGGTTCCCGTACTACATGTCCACGTACGGGTTCCACACGGTGCACGGCCGGGCGCCCGCGATCGCGACCGGGATCAAGCTCGCCAATCCCGAGCTCGATGTGTGGGTGATGACCGGGGACGGCGATGGTCTGTCGATCGGCGGCAACCACATGCTGCACGTGCTGCGCCGCAACGTCGACCTCCAGATCATCCTCTTCAACAACGAGATCTACGGGCTCACCAAGGGCCAGTACTCGCCCACGTCACGCCGCGGGACCCGCTCGCCGTCGACACCGCTCGGATCGCTCGAGTATCCCGTGTCGGCCTGCGTGTTCGCGCTTGGTGCGGGCGCGCGCTTCGTGGCGCGATCCGTCGACACGATGCAGGCGCATCTCGTCCCTGTGTTGAAGCGGGCGCACGCCCATCAGGGCGCGTCGTTCGTCGAAATCTTGCAGAATTGCGTCGTCTTCAACGACGCGGTCTTCGATCACATCACCGGCAAGACCGTGGCGTCCGACGCACAGATCCTCGTGGAGCATGAGCGGCCCCTCCTGTTCGGCAAAACCAAGGAGAAGGGTCTGCGCCTCGTACCGGGCAAGCTCGAGCTGGAAGTCGTGACGGTCGGTGCGAACGGCGTGACCGCCGCGGACATCCTGGTGCACGACGAGACCAATCGCGCGCTGGCCCAACACCTCGCAGCCCTCGAGCCGCCCTTCCCGACGGCGATGGGCGTGCTCTACTGCAACCCGACCCTGTCGTACGAGCGTGAGGTGTATGCGCAGGCGGCAGCGCAGGGGTCAGCCGACTTGGATGTTCTGTTGCGCAAAGAACGCACCTGGGTAGTGGAGGGCTGATGACGGCACCGAAGTTCGAGCGCCGGGACTCGGACCGCCGCAGTGGCGCCGACAAGCGAGTCGAGAGCATCCCCGTCGCGGTGGAGCGGCGCAAGAGCGACCGCCGCATGGCGAGCGAGCGCCGGCTCGCACTGCAGTCGGCCGCTGGCCAATTGCAGATCGCCCTCGGCTTGCTGACGCACATAGCCGAAGCGGGAGCACTGAACGACGATCTGCGTCGCGCTCTGGATACCGCGACGCTGCGGCTGCGCTTCGCGCTAGAGCGGATGGAGCGCGAGTAGCCGGTCCCACACTTCCGGCCGCACCGCGGTCCGGACTTCTTCGAACAAATCCACCCAGCAACGCGCCAGCGCATCGACCGGCGCTGGACCGTTCGGTGGGCTCGGCACTAGCGCGCGGGCCGCCGCCTGATGCCGTTCGACGAGCCGCGCCAACTGTTGTTCCTCCAGCGCGTTGGGACGACCGACGGCCCGCAGCAACGCCTCCACGTAGTTCCGGCCCCCGTCGCCCGCCGCGAGCGCCAACGTCCGCGCCGCGTTCTTGGGAGCACCCGGCAGCATCCGGTAGCCGAGGCGGGCGTATGGCAGCGCCCAGTTGTCGGTCGCGAGCAAGCCGTCGGGATTCTCGAGCCAAATCCACGCGTGCAGCACCGCGATGCGTGGGTCACGCTCGTGGCCGGGCGTGACATGCGTCAGGCCCGCGTGGGTCCGCACGAAGCTCTCCTCCTCGACGGTCCCTTGATGGAAGTGCCAGGCTTCAGCGGGCACAGGGAGTCCGGTGGGGGGCACCGCATCGCGCACGAGTTTCGCGTACGCGACGCCCACCAGGGTCGGCCGGCCGTCGATCTCGGCGTATTCGAGGATCGGCGGCGCGGCGGGGTCGAGCGTGTCGCGCAGGATGAGTGCCGGGTGCACCCAATGGCGGCCCATCCCCGGAAAGTCGGGACCGACGGGACGGTATCCCGCGGCGCGAGCTACTTCGACGTCGCGATAAGGAGCCGTAGCCGTGCGCGCCTGAGCGACGAAGGTCGCGCTCTGGACGAGCAGCACCGCGACGAGAATCACGGTGCGTCCGGCGCGGTCTGGCCGTACGCCGCTAACAGTTTCCCTCGGATCTCCGGCGTCATCCCGGCCGGGAACCGGCTCACGCGTCTCAGCGAAACGAGGGCGTTTCGTGATGCACGGCCCTGCATGATCAACGTGCCGCGGCGCGCGAACCGTCCCAACGTGATGACGCGAATGGGTACGAGCACCAGCCGCTGCGCGCTCAGCAAGACGATCGCCGTGTCCTGCACCTCGAGCACTTCGCCTTGGAGGCGCTGAGGCGCCTCTTCGAACCGAAGGTCGGCGGCGATACCCTCCGGCCTGGTGGCGGGGGCGAACTTGCGCGTGGTCGGGCCAATCATGCAGGCGCTTGGACCGAGCAGCACGATCGGAATGATCCATGAGGGTCGCATGGGCACCTCAGCGCACCGGAACGCGCGTCGCCATGAACCGCGCTTCCAGCGTGTCTTGCGTGACGCGCCAGCGAGCGATGGCCTCGGCGAGCGCGGAATCGGACGGAACGAAGGTGCGTGCCGCGCGCGGCGCGGCCAGCCAGCCGCGCCGTACCCACTCTGTGTAGTAGCCCTGCGACGCGAGCAGGAATGTTCGCGCGCCCGCCGCCGGCGCCGGCCCGACGTCGAATGCCGCCGTGAAGCGCTGGCCCGCGGTGGTCTCGAGGTAGCGACCGTCGGCGCTGTCCATGCTCGCGCGCGCCGTCGTGTCGGCCTTGCCCGCCGCGTCGATCACAGCGGTCAACGGGTGGACGTCGGGCACCGGGCGGCGATAGGTCGCGGCCACGGTCGCGCGATCGATGCGCCAGTTGTCGGCGGGAAAAATAAGCCGGATGCGCACGCTGTCGCGCTCGAGCACGGGCACCACGATCGCGACATCCTTCCATGCGACTGGCCCCGTGTCCTTGAGGTGCGCGATCTCGCGGTAGCCGGCGGTGCCGCCGCGTACGCCGATCTGCATCCCCATCTTCTTCTGATACCATTGCGCCAGCTCGACCGCGGGACCGACCTGCTGCAGGTCGTACCCGACCCAGTCGAGGGAGCGCGCACCCGGGTCGCCGAGCATGATGTCGTAGAAGAGAATCGTGTTGAGGAGACTGTTTCGGAGTCGCAGCACGACGACGACGCTGTCGCGTCCGGGCGGTGCGGGAATGGCGAAGTCGATCGCGTCTTCGAGGTCCCCCACGCGGGCACGCTCGACGAGGCGCGGATCGGTGCGATACACCTTGCCGTCGCTTGCGGAAAGGACGGCGCGCACATCCCGACCCAGCCGGTCGCGCGCCCTTGCCAATGGAGCCCCCTCACTCACTGCGATCGGTCGATTCGACTCGTCGGGCAGTACGGTTTCATCTGTCGAGTGCCGTACCTCCAGCAGCTCCAGGTGATTGATGTAGTGCGTCTCGAATGCCTCGTTGCGCACCTCGAGGCGTACGACGCCATCCGCCGACGCTTTGAGCCCCAGCCGGTCTACGTCCCGGGCCTCGAACAGTTGCGCCACACTGTACGAGAAACCCTCGGCTTCGAGCACGAGGGTCCCGGCACTGTCCGAGTAATAGGTCGGGCACGAGCCGAAACATTTTGGGTCGAAGGCGCACGAGATGGCGACGGCCGCCAGGCCTACGCCGAAGGTCGCCAGCGTCGAGACGAGAATTGTCTTTGGGCCATTGATGTCCGCTCGGAACGCCTCCATCCCGATCACGCTGTCGAGGGACAGGGTGGTGAGAGCCGTGCTGTCGCGCAGCAGCAGGTCGAAGCGCATCCCCTCCCCCGACACCACGCCGCCCACAACGTGCACCCCGTGCCGGAACACGACGGTCGAGCCGTCGATCAGATGAGCCTTCACGGGTGTGACGACCACGACCGTGTCGCCGGGTGTGGCAGGACGGTCGAGCGTTTCGACTTGCACGGTGCGGTAGATGAAACAGGCGCTGACGGCGAATACGAGCGGCAAGATGACGCGGCGGTCCATGGCGACTCCGGAGCGGGACACTCCATGAAACGGCGGCGCCGTCAAGGATGCGTCAAGCCGGAAGCGGCGATACCTTGGAATTCATGAAACGACTCGTCTGGCTGACCGCCCTTGCGGTCCTGCTGCCGTCCCGCGCCGCACCCCAGGGGTACGATCCCAACCTGTTCGCCGGGCTGCATTGGCGCTTGATCGGCCCCTTCCGCGGCGGCCGCACCGTCGCCGCCGTCGGCATCCCCGACCAACCCAATGTGTTCTTCATCGGCGTGAACAACGGCGGTGTGTGGAAGACGATCGATTACGGACGCATCTGGACGCCGATCTTCGACGCCGAATCGACCGGATCGATCGGCGCGATCGCCATCGCCCCCTCCGATCCGCGGACGATCTACGTGGGCTCGGGCGAGGGGCTGCAGCGACCTGACCTCTCCGTGGGCGACGGCATCTACAAGTCCACGAACGGCGGCGCCACCTGGCGGCACCTGGGGCTCCGTGACGGACAGCAGATCCCGGCCATCATCGTCGATCCCCGCGACCCCAATCGTCTGTTTGCCGCCGTGCTCGGCCATCCGTACGGCGCCAACGAGGAGCGCGGCATCTTCCGCTCCATGGACGGGGGCGAGACGTGGCAGAAGGTGCTCTACCGCGACGAAAACACCGGCGGGATGGATCTCGCGTTCGCGCCGAACAATCCGCAGATCGTGTTCGCCGTGCTCTGGTCCGCGCGCCAGGCGCCGTGGGAAGCCGGGTGGGTCCTCAGCAAGAACAATGGACTCTACAAGTCGACCGACGGAGGCACCACTTGGCGCCAGGTCACCGCGGGTCTGCCGACCGCCGAGGAAGGGCTCGGCCGCATCGGGTTGGCGACGAGCGCGTCCGAGCCTGGCCGTCTCTATGCGATCGTCGGGGCCGGCCGGGACAAGGGCGGCGTGTACCGCTCCGACGACGGTGGCGAGAGCTGGCGGCTCGTCAACACCGACGGACGCCTGTGGGGCCGCGACGGCGACTTCAACGAGGTGCGGGTCGATCCCACCAACGCCGATGTCGTGTACGTGGCGAACGTCGTCACGTGGAAGTCGACCGACGGCGGCAAGACCTTCGTCGGATGGCGTGGCGCGCCGGGCGGGGACGATTACCACCGTCTCTGGATCAATCCCAACAATCCGCAGATCATCCTCAACGCCGCCGACCAGGGAGCGGTGATCACGGTGAACGGGGGTGAGACCTGGAGCTCGTGGTACAACCAGCCCACGGCGCAGATGTTTCACGTCACCACCGACAATCGCTTCCCCTATTGGGTGTACGGCGGGCAGCAGGAGTCGGGCTCGGCCGGCGTGCCGAGTCGCGGACCCGATGGGCAGATCACGTTCCGCGATTGGCGCCCCGTGGGGCTCGAAGAGTACGGCTACGCCGCGCCCGACCCGCTGCATCCGAATCTCATCTACGGCGGCAAGCTCACGCGCTTCGACTTGAGCACCAGCGAGGTGAAGAATGTCTCACCCGTGCCCGTGCGCGGCGCCGGCGATCCGGTGCGCTTCGTGCGGACGGCCCCGGTGATCTTCTCGCCCGTCGACCCGCACATCCTGTACTACGCGGGCAGCGTGCTCTTCAAGACGATCAATGGGGGCGAGAGCTGGACGACCATCAGTCCCGACCTCACGCGCGCCTCATACGACGTGCCGGCAAGCCTCGGCGCCTTCACGTCGCTCGATCCCGAACAGGGCAAGCATCGTGGCGTGATCTACACAATCGCGCCCTCCTTCAGACGGCTCAACCTGCTTTGGGTGGGCACTGACGACGGGCTCATCTGGGTCACGCACAACGGGGGCCGGACGTGGCGCAACGTCACGCCACCCGCGCTCACCCCGTGGAGCAAGGTCTCGATCCTGGAGGCCTCGCACTTCGATACGCTGTCCGCCTACGCCGCGATCAATCGGTTCCGGCTCGACGACGTAGCACCCCATATCTCCCGGACGCGGGACGGGGGAAAGACGTGGACCGAAATCGTCGAGGGAATACCGTCGAACGAAAACGTGAACGTTGTCCGCGAAGACCCGGTGCGCCGCGGGCTGCTCTTCGCGGGAACGGAGCGCAGCGTCTATGTCTCGTTCGACGACGGCGATCATTGGCAGTCGCTGCGCCAGAACCTGCCTCCCAGCTCGATGCGCGACCTCCAGGTCCATGACAACGACCTGATCGTCGGCACGCACGGGCGCTCGATCTGGATTCTCGACAACCTGACACCGCTGCGGCAGATCGCCGCGGCCGCGCGCGCGACGGGGGGGCGTATCTGTTCCAACCAGCGGCCGCGTACCGGGTGCGCTGGAACGCCAACACCGACACGCCGCTCCCGCCCGACGAGCCGGCCGGCCAGAACCCCGCCGACGGCGCCGTCATCGATTATCAGCTCGCGGCGCCAGCGACGGGACCCGTAACGATCGAAATCCGGGACGCGCGCGGGAGGCTGGTCCGCCGCTTCTCGAGCACCGACACGGTCCCGGTGGATTCGGGTTTGAACATCCCGGACTACTGGATGCGGCCGCCGCAGGTGGTGGCGACGACCACCGGGATGCATCGCTTCGTGTGGGATCTGCACTACCCATCGCCGCCCGCGCTGTCGCACAACTACCCCATCTCGGCGATCTACCGGGACACGTGGCGCGAGCCGCGTGGGCCCGTCGCGTTGCCGGGACGGTACGAGGTGCGTCTCAGCGTGAACGGACGCGTGCTCACGCAGCCGCTCACGATCCGCATGGATCCGCGCGTACGGACGTTGCCGGCGGCGTTGCAACAGGAGTTCACGGCGGCGAACCGGATGGCCGCGGCGATGGGGCGCTCCTACGACGCGCTGCAAGCGGCGCGCGCGCTGCGCGGTCAGATCCGCGCGTTGCAGGGCGGCGTGATCACCGGTCCGCTCGCCGACACAGTGACCGCCCTTGACCGGGCGATAGCGGCCATCGAGAGCGGGGGGAGAGGCGCGACCCCGTCGCTCACCCGCGTCCACAACGAGGCGGCCGGACTGCTCGACCTGGTCGATGGGGTGGACGCGGCGCCGACGACGCAGGCGGCGCGCGCGGTGACGACGCTCGAGACCAGGCTCGCGGAGGTCCTGGCGCGCTGGGATACGATCCGGCGCCGCGACATGCCGCGCGTGAACGCGCGGCTCAAGGCCGCGGGCCTCGCCGAGCTGCGGTAACGATCGTGAAGACGGCGTTCCTGTTCGATCTCGACGGCACGCTGATGGACAGTGTGTATCAGCACGTGCTCGCGTGGCGCGAAGCGTTGGAGGAGGTGGGGCTCGAGCTGTCGGTGTGGCGTATCCATCGGCGCATCGGCATGAGCGGCGGCTTGTTTCTCGACGCGCTGCTGCGCGAAACGGGCCGGCGCTTCGGCCCGGACGAAGCGGCCGCGGTGCGGCGCACGCACGCCGCGGCGTTCGCGCGGCTCGTCGGCGCCGTCAAGCCGTTGCCCGGCGCGCGCGAACTCCTGAAGTACCTCACGAACGCGAATGTTCAATGGGCCATCGCCACGAGCGGCTGGCTCGACAGCGCGCGACCGATGCTCGAGATGCTCGACGTTCCCGACGGCGTGCCGGTCATCACGCGCGATCAGGTCGAGCACGCCAAGCCCGACCCCGATTTATTTCTCGCGGCCGCCGCGCGGCTCGGCGCGCCGATCGATTCGTGCATCGTCGTGGGTGACAGCGTGTGGGATCTGCTCGCCGCGCGCCGCGCCCGCGCGCTGGGCGTCGGATTATTGTCGGGCGGGTACGGACAGGACGAGCTGGAGCGCG
>DATHDT010000285.1:0-3951 GCA_035318905.1 Gemmatimonadales bacterium
TGCGCGAGTTCCTCGAGCATTCCGCTCTGTACTTCCGCACGTTCGATCCGGCCGCACCGCGCCAGGTCGTCGATGACACCGTCCCCGGTTTCAACTTCGACGTCGTGAGCGGGGTCGTCTACAACATCGATCTCTCCCGCCCGGCGGGGCAGCGTATCCGCGGGCTCGCGTATGAAGGCAAGGTGGTTCAGCCCACCGACAGCTTCACGCTCGCGCTGAACAGCTACCGCGCGGCCGGTGGCGGTGGGTACGGCATGCTCGCGCGCGCCCGCGTCATCTACGATCGGGGCGAAGACATCCGGGACCTCTTGGTCGAGGAGATCCGGAGGGTACGCCGGCTCGAGCCCCGCGCCTATTACCGGCCCAGCTGGGGCATCATCCCCGACGAGGCGCGCGGCGCCGCCCGCGCGCTGTTCGCGCCCGCGGCCCCGACCGTCAGCACTGCCGATCTCACGTTGTTGCGGGTGCTGGGCCTGACCGACCTGCACGGCCAGCTCGAGTCGCGGGTGTGGGACTGGTCGAATGGCCGAGCCGTCGGCGGCGCCGCGGTGCTCAAGCCGTGGCTCGACAGCCTCTCGAAGGCGTGCCGCTGCACCAGCATTCGGCTTGATGCCGGCGACGAGATGCAAGGCACCCCGGTGTCGAACCTGAGCTACGGGCGCGGCACCATTGCCGCGATGAACGCTCTCGGGATCGACGCCGCCGCCATTGGAAACCACGAGTTCGACTGGTCGATCGACACGCTGCGGGCACGCATGCAGGACGCCCACTACAAGTTCGTCTCCGCCAACATCACCGACTCGGCGGGCACCGCGCGCCCCGACTGGGCACTCCCCTGGACCTTGGTGACGAAGGCCGGCGTCAAGATCGCGGTCATCGGTCTCACGACGACCAGCACGCCCACGACGACCGCGCCGCGCAACGTGCGGGGCCTCGCCTTCGGCAATGGCGTCCAGGCGATTCGGAGCTACCTGCCCGCCGCGCACGCCGCGGCCGATTTCGTCATCGTCGCGGCGCACGAAGGTGGCGGGGCGATCTACGATGTGGCGCGCGGCCTCGATTCCGGGTCGGTGGATCTGATCCTCGCCGGTCACACTCACCAACGCAAAGACACCACGGTCAACGGCATGCACATCGTGCAGCCCGGATCGAGCGGGCGTGACATCGCGGTCGTGGACTTCGTGCGCGTCGGCGGGACGCGACGTGAGGTGCGAGTCCAGCTCGTCACGCCCTACGCCGACGCGGTGCCTCCGGACGCCGAGTTGACCCGCACGCTGGCGGCGCAGCTCGACGCGATCAAGAGCGTTACGGGCCGGAGTGTCGGCCGGCTCAAGGTCCCGCTGAAGCGCGAAGGGGCCGAGTACGGCCTCGGCCGGCTCATCGCCGACGCGGCTCGCAACATCGGCAAGGCCGACGTCGGGATTGTCAACAACGGCGGCATTCGCGCGGGACTGCCGGAAGGCGCCGTGACGTGGGGCGACGTGCAGATGGTGCAGCCGTTCCAGAACCGGATGCTGCGGCTCACCGTGAAGGGATCGGTCCTGCTGCAAATGCTCGAGCATTGTCTCGAAGGCACGAGCGGTGATCCCGATTGCCACATCTCGGGCGTCGAGGTCTGGTACGATCCCGAACACCAGGGCGGCAAACGGATCACGCGCACCCGGCTCGCCAACGGCAAGGCGATCGGCGATGGCGACACCTACACGCTGGCGGTCCCTGATTTCATGGCCGCCGGCGGCTCGGGCTACGCGATGCTGGTGGGCGCTCCGGCGCAGGATCTGAACCTGCTCGACATGGACCTCCTGATCAGCTACCTCGGCGTCCTGCGGACGCCCGTGGAAGCGCCTGCGGATGCGCGCTTCCATCGAGCCGGTCGTTGATGCGGGTCTTCATCAACGACAAAGCGGTCGACGTACCTCGCGGGGCCCTCGTGCGTGACGCCGTCACCGCGGCAGACGCCGGGCTCGCGCGCTTGCTCGAGGGCTCAGGCGCCTATGTGACCGACTCCGCCGGTCGCCCCGTCGACGCCGGCGACCCGGTGGGCGAGGCGGGCGCCGTGTTTCGCGTCGTGGTGTCGGCGCGGGGCGGCGGACCGCGGCTCACGAAAGAGGCATTGCGCCGCTGGCCCAAGGCCGAGCTGCACGTGCATCTCGACGGCGCGCTCAGGCCCGCCACGATGCTCGAGCTGGCGCGCGAGCAGCACATCACGCTTCCCGCCGACACGCCGGAGGCGCTCGCCAAGGCGATGCTCGTGCGCGACGCGAAGAACCTCGAGGAATACCTCCAGAAATACGACGTGACACTCTCGGTGCTGCAGACACCCGCGGCGCTGGAGCGTGTGGCGTACGAATTCGTCGTGGACGTGGCGGCCGAGAACGTCCGCTACGTGGAGGTACGCTACTCGCCGCTCTTGCACCGGCCGGCGCTCACGCTGGCCGAAGCGATCGAAGCGCCCCTCGCGGGGATTCGCCGAGCCGAAGCGGAGACCGGCACCAAAGTGGGCTTGATCGTGTGCGGCATCCGGACTCGGGCCCCGGCGGAATCGCTCGAGCTGGCGCGCGCGGCGGCGGACTACAAGTCGGCGGGCGTCGTCGCCTTCGACCTCGCGGGCGCGGAGCGCGGCCATCCCGCGCGCGAGCACAAGGTGGCGTTCGAGTTTGCCGCGGCGCACGGCATGGCCTGCACGTGCCACGCGGGGGAGGGGGACGGGCCCGCGTCGATTCACCAGGCGTTGCACGAATGCGGTGCCACGCGAATCGGCCACGGCACGCGCCTGGGCGAGGACACGGCGTTGCTCGACGAAGTGATTCAACGCCGTATTCCGTTGGAAATGTGTCTGTCGAGCAACGTGCACACGCACACCGTCACGCAGGTGGCGGACCATCCCTTCAAGCGCTATCTCCAGCAGGGCGTCGTGGTCACGCTGAACACCGATGGGCGTCTGACCGACGGTGTCACCCTGACCGACGAGTACTACCTCGCCCACGCCGCGCTGGGGTTGTCGCCCGACGACCTCTCCCGTGTGGTGCTGAATGCCTGCGAGAGCGCGTTCTTGCCCGATTTCGAGAAGGTCGCGCTCGTGTCCCGCGTCCAAAGCGAACTGGAGGCTCTCTGATGTCCTGGCGCCGGATCGTTTTCGCCTTCGCGATCACGTTCGTCTGCACGCTGCTGGTGTTCCGGGGACCGCAGTTCGTGCTACAGGCGTTGAGTACCACGATTCAGACTCCGGTGCAGGACACCGCGGCGGTGGCTGCGCCCGTTGTCGCCGCCCCCCGCAGCGTCGGATCGCGGCTCACCGGCATTTTCGGTCTGGTCCTGATCCTCGGGATCGGTTTCGCCCTGTCGCGGAATCGTAAGGGGATCAGCCGGCGCGTGGTGGCGTGGGGCCTTGGGTTGCAAGTGGTGTTCGCAGTGTTTGTGCTGCGCGTGCCATTCGGCCGGGAGATGTTCAGATGGCTCGGCGGCCTGGTGACGAGCATTCTCGGATTCTCGTACGCCGGCTCGGAATTCGTGTTCGGCGAGATCGGCAAACAGCATTCGAGCATCGGGGTCGTGTTCGCCTTCCAGATCATGCCGGCCATCATCTTCGTGTCGGCCCTGTTCGCCATCATGTACTACCTCGGCATCATGCAGCGCGTGGTGAAGGCGGTCGCGGTTGTGATGAACAAGATCATGGGCGCGAGCGGCGCAGAGAGCCTCAACGTGGCCGCGTCGATCTTCATGGGACAGACCGAAGCGCCGCTGACGATCCGTCCGTTCCTGCCGCGCATGACCCGCTCGGAGCTGATGACCGTCATGACCGCCGGCATGGCACACGTGTCGGGGTCGATCATGGCGGCCTACATCGCTTTCGGGATCGAGGCGCGGCATCTGCTCACCGCGGTGATCATGACGGCGCCCGGCACGATCATGATGGCGAAGATCCTGGAGCCCGAGACGGAGGTCCCCGAG
>DATHDT010000286.1:0-2052 GCA_035318905.1 Gemmatimonadales bacterium
GGCGGTGCGTTTGGCCTCGATCTTGTCGCCCATCATGCGGATATGCTCGGGCTTCGGGCCGATGAAATGGACGTCATGCTCCGCCAGGATTTCGGCAAAGCGCGCGTTCTCCGAGAGAAAGCCGTAGCCCGGGTGCACGGCGTCGGCGCCGGTGATCTCGCAGGCTGCGAGCAGCGCCGGAATGTTGAGATAGCTCTCGCGCGCGGCGGGCGGGCCGATGCAGACGCTTTCGTCGGCGAGCCGCACATGCATGGCGTCCTCGTCCGCGGTCGAATGCACTGCGACCGACGGAACGCCCAGCTCCTTGCACGCGCGCAGGACGCGCAGCGCGACTTCACCGCGGTTCGCGATCAGGATCTTGTCGAACATTTCGGACGGCCAACCTCACCTCTCAGCCTCAGGATGAGGCCGGAGCAATTCACTCGACGATCATCAACGGCTCGCCGTACTCGACCGGCTGGCCGTCTTCGATCAGAACCTGGATCACCGTGCCGCTGCGCGGGGAGGGGATCTGATTCATGGTCTTCATCGCCTCGACGATGAGCAGCGTGTCGCCCACCTCCACCCGGCTGCCAACCTCGACGAATGGCCGCGCCCCCGGCTCGGCCCCGACATAGGCGGTGCCGACCATGGGCGACGTCACCACGCCCGGATGCTTGGCGGGATCGAGCGGCGCGGCGACGGTGGCGGGCACGGGGCCGTCGGTCGGAGCGGCCACGCGCGCCGGCGCGACAGCGACCGTCTCCGCCTGGCGGGCGACCCGCACGCGCTGCCCATCGCGTTCGAACTCGATCTCGGTCAGCCCGGTCTCGTCCAGAAGCTGCGCAAGCTCGCGGATCAAATCGTGATCGACCGCGGGCTTGTCCTTGGGCGCATCCTTGTTCTTGCGCTCGCCGGCCATGCCTTCAGCCCTTTTGCCGCGTGTCGATCATCGCGGCCAGCCCCTCGATTGCCAGCCCATAGCCCTCGATCCCGAAGCCGCACAGGCTGGCCTTGGCCACCGGGGCGATGTGGGAATGGTGACGAAAACGCTCGCGGGCGAAGACGTTGCTGATGTGGACCTCGACCACCGGCACATCGATCGCCGCGATCGCGTCGCGGATGGCCACGGACGTGTGGGTGTAGGCGCCCGCGTTGATGACGATTCCAACCGCCTTCTTGGCGCCGGCCTCGTGGATCGAATCCACGATCTCGCCCTCGTGGTTCGACTGGCGAAATTCAATCGCGAGCTTGCGCCGTCCCGCTGCCTCGCGGCACAGCGTCTCGACGTCGCCGAGCGTCGCGTGGCCATAGGTCTTGGGCTCGCGCGTGCCGAGGAGATTGAGATTGGGGCCGTTGAGGACGTAGACGGTTTTCGCCATAGACGGTCCGGCGCCGTGACCAGGGAAGGTGTCCCGCTTTATAGGGACCTCGCGCGCAAAGGGGAAGCCAAGCCCGCGCAACGAGATAGCACCACCGGACGCGGGACGGGAGCGGCCTTTACCCTGCGCCGGCGCGCCGTAAGTCTTTTGAGGCCCCCAGGCTCGCCGGTCGGCAGGGCCGGGCCAGGATCTGACCCACCGGCAGGAGGTCCCTCCGCCCCGTCAGCACGTCGCCTTGCCGCAGCGCGCGGAGTTGATCTTTTCCTTGAGCGTATTGGCGCCCACGGCGCCGATGACGACATCGGTGCCCACCACGTAGCTCGGCGTGCCGTTGAGGCCGAGCGCCTCGGCGAGCTTGAAGCTCTCCTCGATCGTGGCCTTCACCTCGTCGCCCGCGATGTCCTTCTCGATCCGGGCGACGTCGAGGCCGATTTCCTTGGCGACGGCGAGCGCGCGCGTCTTGTCCGCCTGCCCGCGTCCGCCGAGCAGCTTCTGATGGAATTCGAGATACTTCTTGCCGGTCTTGTCCTGCATGCGCACGGCCGCGGCAACCTGGGCCGCCTGCACCGAGCCCTCGCCCAATACCGGGAATTCCTTCAGCACAAACTTGAGTTTCGCGTCGTTCTTCATCAACTCGACCATATCGGTCATGGCGCGCTTGCAGTAGCTGCAATTGTAGTCGAAGAACTCG
>DATHDT010000287.1:0-10357 GCA_035318905.1 Gemmatimonadales bacterium
CACTGCTCGTTCCGCTCGCCACCGCGATCCCGCACGCGCTGCTCACCGGCAAGCCCCTGCGCCGGCTCTTTCCATTGCTGGGGCTCGCCGCGTTTGGCGCCGTGGCGTTGCCGTGGTTCTTCGCGATCGCGGCACGGATCCCGGAGTTCCCGCATTACGTGTTCGTGCGCGAGACCCTCGAACGCGTCACGACCACCAAATTGCATCGCACGGCGCCGGTCTGGTACTACTTGCCGATCGTCCCGGTGGCGGCATTTCCGTGGATCGTGCCGGCGCTCGGGCGCGTCAAGCACTGGCGCTGGACGTGGCTCGCGCGGTGCGTCAATGCGAGCGCCGGAGAGGCGGTCTTCCTGATCTGTTGGGTCCTGGGGCCGCTCGCCTTTTTCACGCTGAACCAGTCGAAGTTGCCGCAGTACGTGTTGCCGTTGATGCCCGCCTTCGCGCTCGCGGCCGCGCGCGTGTTCGCCCGAGAGGGGATCGGCGTCGCTTGGCGGGCGTACTGCGGCGTGGCGATACTGCTGGGCACTGCGCTCATGTCGCTTACGCTGTGGCTCCCCGCGCCGATCGCGCTCACCCCCGGCGAGCGCGCCGCGATCCCGTCGGCGGCGCTGGCGTTGGGGATCGCGCTCGTCGCATCGGCCGCGCTCGTGCGCTACGCCGTCTGGCGATCTCAGCCCATCCTGGGAGTGACGGGTTACGCGATCGTGGTGATGGTGATCCCGCTCGTGTCGGGCCCGCTCCTCGCCGCCGTGGGCGACGACCGCTCAGCGGCGACACTCGCCCAGGTCATCCGCAATACGCAGCCGCCCGGGACGCGGGTCCTCGGCGTATCGGCGTTTCCGCCGTCGCTCCCCTTCTATCTTGGTGAGATGATGGACGTCGCCACGCCGACGGGACGAGAGCTGACGAGCAACTTCATCGCCGATTACGCCGACCAGCTGCGCGCGGTGCCGAATTCGCCCCTGAAACCGGCGGACTATTGGCGCGAGGTGTTGGCGCGCTGTCCGCAGCCGACGGTCTTCGTCACGCGCACCGGCGACGCACCCACTCGCGCGGCACTCGATTCCTCCCTGACCGTGCTGGCGGTGCAAGGCCGGTACGTGGTGTACGGACCATGTGCGGCATCTTCGGCGCGATAGCGCTCCGTCCCGGCACGGCGTTGCGGCACCCCGAGTGCCTCACCGCCATGGCCCAGTCGCTGCGCCATCGCGGACCTGACGGTGAGCGCATCGTCGGGCACGAGCGGGCCCGCCTCGGGGCGCGGCGGCTCGCGATCATGGATCTGACCACCGGCGACCAACCGTTCCAGAGTCCCGACGGCGCCATCTGGATGGTCTGCAACGGCGAGATCTACAACGCTCCGGATTTACGACGCGAAGCGACGGCGTGGGGTTACCCGTTTCGCTCCCGCGGCGATATCGAGACGATCGTGCCGTTCTACGAGCGGCACGGTGAGGGCGCCGTCGCGCGACTCGACGGCATGTTCGGCCTCGCGGTCTGGGACGATCGCCGCGGCCGCCTGCTCCTGGCTCGCGACCGCGCCGGCGAGAAGCCGATGTTCTGGACGGAGCGCGAGGGTGAGCTGCGCTTCGCCTCTGAAATCCAGGCACTACTCACGTTCCCCGATCAGCCGCGGCGCGTGAACCGCACGGCGCTCGCCCTGTATCGCGCCCTCGGCTACGTGCCGGGCCCGCACACGATGTTCGACGGCATCCACAAGCTCTCGCCCGCGCACCTGCTCGTGGCCGACGCGGGGGGGGAGGGGGGCGTGGAGCAACGGCCGTATTGGAGCGCCGCGGCCGCGGCAACCGCGCCGTCCCAGCTCGTCGACGCGACCCAGCTGCGCGGCACGCTGCTCCGCGCCGTCGAGCGCGAGCTGATGTCGGACGTGCCCCTCGGTGTGTTCACGAGTGGAGGCCTCGATTCGTCGCTGCTCGTGGGAGCCGCCGCGCGAGTGCTGCTGGGAGAGCGGATCCACACCTACGCGGTGCGTTTCGTCGAGCCGGGCTACGACGAGAGCGCCTACGCCGAAGCCGTGACTCACGATATCAAGACCGTGCATCACGTTGTCACCGCCGACGACGAAGGACTGCATCGCGCCCTGGACGTCGTCACGCAATCGATGGCGGAGCCGCTCGGCGATCCCGCCATTCTGCCGACCTACCTGCTCGCCGAGGCCGCGCGCAACGATGTGAAGGTCGTGCTGTCGGGCGAAGGGGCCGACGAGTTGTTCGGAGGCTACCCGACGTATTTGGGCCACAAGGCCGCCGCCGCATGGCTCCGCCTTCCCGGCGCGGTGCGGCGCGGATTGCGTTGGGCCGTCAATGCCTGGCCGGCTTCCACGGGGAAAGTCACGCTCGAGTTCATGCTCAAGCAGTTCGTCGCGGCCGCGGAGCTGCCCTGGCTCGAGCGGCACCTCGCCTGGTTCGGCGCGCTTGGCCCCTCCGGGGAGGGGGGGGTCGTGCCCGAGCTCGTTTGCAAGTTGACGGGCTTCCCACACGACGATCCACTGAACCGAGTCCTGTGGCTCGATTTCGTCACCTATCTGCCCGACGACTTGCTCGTGAAGGTCGATCGCGCCACGATGCTGGCGTCGGTCGAGGCGCGCGCGCCTTTCCTCGACCGCGAGGTGATGGAGCTCATCCTTCCGGTCCCGTCGGCGCGCAAGGTGCGGGGCTTCACCACCAAGGCGATATTAAAGGAAGCAGCGCGCGGGCTCGTGCCCGACGCCGTCATCGATCGTCGCAAACGTGGCCTGTCGGTACCGGTGGCCCGCTGGCTCAACACCGGTCTCGCGCCGCTCGCCGACCGCCTCCTCGACACGCCGCTGCTGGCCGAGCACCGGTCCGGTAAGGCCAATCACGCCCGCAAACTGTGGCCGCTCCTCATGCTGGCCCTGTGGGCCGAACGCTGGCAAGTGGACATCTCATGACCAGAGACGAAGCGCTGGCCCTGATGCACGAGCACACGCAGTCGCCCTCCCTGCGCCAGCACATGCTGGCCGTCGAAGCGACGATGCGAGCGTACGCCGTCAAATCGGGTGAAGACGTCGAGTCGTGGGGCCTGGCAGGGCTGCTGCACGACTACGACTACGAGCGCTACCCGAACCCGGAGCATTCGCCCACCGAAGGACATCCGGCGTGGGGCGTGCAGCAGCTGCGCGCGAAAGGCGTGTCGGATGCGGTGTGCCGCGCGATCCTCGGCCATGGCGACTACACCGGCGTCCCGCGCGACACGCCGATGGCCAAGACCCTGTTCGCGGTGGACGAGCTGTGCGGCTTTCTCGTGGCCTGCGCGTTGGTCCGTCCGTCCAAAAGCTTCTCCGACCTCGAGGCATCCTCGGTCAAGAAGAAGTTGAAGGACAAGGCTTTCGCACGTGGCGTGAACCGGGACGACGTGCGGCGGGGGGTCGAGGAGCTCGGCGTACCGCTCGACGAGCACATCACCTTCTGCATCCAGGCCCTGCGTCCCGTGGAGCCCACGCTGGCTCTCGGCGGAGCTGGAGGGTGACGGACCGACTCGCGCTCGCGCTCGACCGGGCGAGTGCTGCGCGCCTGATCCCCGGCAACACGATCCGGCACATTCCCGACAGCCCGGCCGCGCTCGAGGCGATGCTCGAGCTGATCGCCGGTGCGCGCCGCACCGTCCATTTCGAGAACTACATCATCCGCGACGACCGCACCGGCCACCGCTTCGCCGCCGCTCTGGAGGAGCGAGCGCGCGCCGGCGTGCAGGTGCGAGTGTTGTACGACGGTTTCGGCAGCGTCGGGACCAGCGGGCGGTTTTGGCGCGAGTTGCGGCGGGCGGGGGCCGAGGTACGAGTGTTCGGGCCGCTGCTCACCAGCGGGCTCTTCCAGCTCCTGAGTCGCGACCATCGCAAGCTCCTCGTCGTCGATGGGGGCGAAGCGATGATGGGTGGTCTCTGCATCGGCGACGAGTGGGCCGGGGACCCGGAACGCGGACGGCTGCCGTGGCGCGACACGATGCTGGCGGTCTGCGGACCGGCAGTGGCGGTGCTGGAGGGTTCGTTCGCCCGCGTGTGGGCGACGATGGGCGCCCCCCTTCCCCCCGACGCGCTCGTTCCGGCGTCGGAGCCGTGCGGCACCTCGGCACTACGAGTGGTCGACGGCGTCCCTGCGCAGTCGCGCGCCTATCGCGCCGTGCAGATGCTTGCCGCGGCGGCCCGCGAGCGGCTGTGGATCACCGACGCCTATCTCGTCGCCCCGCCGCCGCTTTACGCGGCTCTTGTGGACGCCGCCAAGAGCGGTGTCGATGTGCGCATGATTCTCCCCGGCACGAGCGACCTTCCCGTCGTCCGCACCTTCAGCCGGATCGGCTACCGCGATCTGCTGCGGGCCGGCGTCCGCATCTTTGAGTACCGCGGGCCGATGATTCACGCCAAGACGCTCGTCGTGGACCGCGAGTGGGCGCGCGTCGGCTCGACCAATCTCAACGTCTCGAGCCTGCTCGGGAATTATGAGCTCGACATCATCGCCGAGTGCGATTCGCTCACCGAGGCGCTCGCCGCGCAATTCCGGCACGATGCCGCGCGGAGTCGCGAGATCGCATTGGTCGAGCGGCGCCGCCTCTTCCCCGCGCGTCTCGTCCGCGGACCCGACGACCCCGCAGCCCCGCCGACACCGATGCTTCACAAGCGGTCACGCCGCGAGTTGCAGGCAGCCGCGGCGATCGCGCTGGTGCAAGTGGCGGGTGGCGCGCGCCGAATGGTCGCGGGCGCGGCCGCCGTTCCGTTCGCCGTGGTGGGCGCGCTGCTCCTCGTCTTCCCCACCGCGACGAGTCTTGTCCTGGCCGCGTGCTCGCTCGCACTGTCGGTGGGGCTCGCCAGTTACGCGCTCGCCCGGCGCCGCTCGCGCCGCAAGACTGATGCCGCCTGACACGCCCTCCCAACCTCCCCAGGGGGCCCCGCGTATAGCAGACGAGGCCGACCTCGTCGCCCAGACATTGGCGGGCGAGCGGGCGGCATTCGGTGTGCTCGTGGAACGATATGCCCCCCAGGCACGCCGGGTTGCGCGGGCGGTGCTGGGCGATCCCGACGAAGCCGATGACGCTGCGCAGGATGGGTTCTTGTCGGCGTTGGTGAAGCTGGGGCAGTACGACGCGCGCCGGCCCTTCGGTCCCTGGTTGATGCGCATCGTCGCGAACGCGGCGACCGATCGGCGACGCCGCCGCCAAGTGCGGCGCGTCGAACCGCTCGATCCCGGACTCGTTGGTGGAGGTCCGCGGCCCGATGCGGATGCCGTACGCAACGAGTTGGGCGAGCGGTTGCGGGCGGCGTTGGCCGAGCTGCCGCCGCGCCGGCGCACCGCGGTGGTGCTGTTCGATGTCGAAGGGTATTCGCACGCGGAGATCGCCGGGATGCTGGGCATCCCGGAAGGCACGGTCCGATCCGAAGTATTTCACGCGCGGCGCCGTCTGCGCGCGCTGCTGGCCGATTGGAAGGGAGCGTAGCACATGAATGACGAAAAGATGTTCGATCACCGCCCTGACCCCGAGCTCGGGGGTGCGCTGCGGCGCGCGCTCGATCCGCCGCGGAACGACCAGGCCGGGTTCGTGGCGCGCGTGATGGCGCGCTACGACGGCGCGTTGGCGGCTGCGACGGTCCCGACGTGGGAAGTGCTCGCCGGTTGGGCACGGCGCGGCATCGCCGCCGCGTTGGTTGCGGCCGTGGCCGGCGGGTTCCTGCTGGGCCGGGCGCTCCAGTCTCCGGAGCCGGAAACCTTCGACGCCGCGATGGCGCCGACGAGCGGCCCGGGCGTGGCGGCGCTCGTCACGGCCACCGATCCACCAGACGCGAGCATCGTGTTTGCGTCGCTCGTCGAGCAACGCTGATGGGCTCCAAAGTCTCCGCGATGGCCCTGCTCGCCGCCGTCTTCATCGCCGGCGGCGCCGCGGGGTGGCTGGTGAATGAAGGCACCGGCCACGACCGCCGGCCGCGCGGGCGGGGCCCAGACGCCATGGTCGCCTATCTGAGCAAGGAGCTGACCCTGACGCCCGCGCAGGCCGACTCGGTGCGGGCGATCTTCGCGCGCCACCGGCCGGAGATCGAAGCGCTGTCGGCCCAGGTGCGCCCGAAGTTCGATTCCATCAAGACCGTCGTGCGCGGCGAGATCGATGCCCAGCTGACGCCCGATCAGCGCGCCAAGCATGCGCGACTAATAGAGGAAGCTGAGCATCGTCGTAGGGGGGATTCGACGAACGCCAAGCCTCAGGGAGGGCGGAACTGATGCGGTGGGTGACGGGGATTATCGCGCTGACCATTGCCCTTCCAGTCCAGGCCCAGCAGGCGCCTGCGCCGCAACATCTGGAAGTGACGTTGACCGAGGCGATCCAACGGGCGCTGCTCGTGCAGCCCGCCATGGTGCAGGCCATCGGTGCCGATCGGACCGCGGGCGCCAGCAAGCGCTCGGCCCTCGGCGCCTACCTGCCGAGCGTCAGCGTCAACGCGTCGACATCGAAGGGCAACACCGGGCGCACGGACCTCACCACGGGGCAATTCATCCCTCCGGTCCGATCGTACTCCGGCGGGATCTCCGCCAACCTCGAGTTGTTCGACGGCTTCCGCCGCGCCGCGAATCTGAAGGCCGCGTCGGCCACCGGTGCCGCGGCGGACGCCGGGCTCGTGAATCAACGCTTCCAGGTGACGCTGGCGACGAAGCAAGCGTTCTACAATGGCATCGCCACGGAAGACCTGGTGCGCGTCGCGGAGTCGCAGGTGCGCCGCGCCCAGCAACAGCTGCAGATCTCGGTCGAGAAGCTGCGGGCCGGCTCGGCCACGCGTTCGGACTCGCTGCGTTCGACGGTCGATTACGGCAACGCGCGGATCGCGCTGCTCCAGGCTCAGGCGAACCTCGCCACGGCCCAGGCGACCCTGGGACGCCAGATCGGCGTCGACCAGCCCGTGCGCGCTGTGCCCGACAGCGCGCTCCCCGAGCTGCCCGACACGGCGGCCCTGCGCGCGACCCCATTGGAAAACGCACCGCAAGTGCAACAGAGCGAGGCGCAGGCGAGCGCCGCGCGCGCGCAAGTGTGGACCGCGCGGGCCCAGTACTGGCCGACGCTGTCGCTGTCGTACTCGGACAGTCGCCAAGGGACGAAGTCGCCACAGGTTCCCACCTTCGGGAATCTCCCAGACAGCTACCGCTGGAGCTTCGTGGTGTCGCTCCCGCTGTTCGACGGCTTCCGTCGCGAGCAGAGCCAGGTCACCGCGAGCGTCGCCCGGGACAACGCCGAGGCAGTGGCCGCGGACACGCGCCGCCAGGTCAACGCGCAGATGACGCAGCAAATCGCCGCGATGACGACGGCCTTCGCCAAGATCGACATCGCCCGCGCCAACGTGGCGGCGGCGACCGAGGATCTGCGCGTGCAGAACGAGCGGTATCGCGTGGGCGCCGCGACGATCCTCGATCTCCTCACGTCGCAGACGGCGCTGACGACGGCCGAAGGGAACCTGGTGCAGGCGCGGTTCGATTACCTCATCGCGCGCGCGCAGGTCGAGGCGCTGGTGGGACGGACCCTGTGACCGCCACCCAGACGATGTCCTTCCACACGGGCGACACGCCCCTGCCGGACATCGTCATCCTGACGCACAACCTCGCCCGGGAGTACGACATGGGCGGCGAGATCGTGCGCGCGCTGCGCGGCGTGGACATCCAGATCCGCAAGAACGAATTCGTCGCGATCATGGGACCCTCGGGATCCGGCAAGTCGACCCTGATGAACCTGATCGGGTGTCTCGATACGCCGAACGCCGGCGAGTACTGGCTCAACGGGCAGAAGGTGAGCGATTTGTCGGACGACGAGCTGGCGCGGATCCGCAACAAGGAGATCGGGTTCGTCTTTCAGACCTTCAACCTGCTGCCGCGCGCCGATGCGCTGCACAACGTCGAGCTCCCCCTCATCTACGCGGGGTTGGGCGCGGCGGAGCGCAAGCGGCGCGCCGCCGGCGCCCTCGAGAAAGTGGGCCTGGGCGATCGCATGGACCACCGCCCCAACGAGCTGTCGGGCGGGCAACGCCAGCGCGTCGCGATCGCGCGCGCGCTGGTGAACGAGCCCAGCATCCTGCTCGCCGACGAGCCGACGGGGAACCTCGATTCCGCGACAGGCAACGAGATCATGGGGCTGTTCCAGGAGCTCCACGACACAGGCCAGACCATCGTGCTGGTCACGCACGAACACGACATCGCGGCGCATGCGCGCCGCCAGATTCACTTGCTCGACGGCAAAATCGAGCGCGACGAGAGGATGGAACGGTAGCCGTGAACACATACATCCGGGCAGCCGGGTTGCTGCTCCTCGGCGTGGCCGCCTGCAAAAAGGCGGACTCCGCGCCGATGTACGAAGCAGTCCCCGTGGAACGCCGCACTGTGGTGGTGTCGGCCGTGGCCTCGGGCGCCATCGAGCCGATTCTCACGGTCGACGTCAAGTCGAAAGCCTCGGGCGAGATCATCGGGATGCACGTCCAGACGGGCGACGACGTGAAGAACGGCGACCCGCTGGCGACGATCGATCCGCGCATCCCGCGCAACAACCTGGCCCAGGCCGACGCCAACCTGGTGGTGGCGCAGGCGCAACTCACCAACGCCAAGGCGCAGCTCGCCCGGTCCGACACGTTGTTCAAGGCGCAGGCGATCACGCAGACGGAGTACGAGACCGCGAACCTGAGCTACGCCAATGCCAACGCGGCCGTGGTGCGCGCGCGGACCGACCTCGAGAACGCGCGCGACCGCATGACCGACACGCGCATTCGCGCGCCGCTCGGCGGCACGATCATCGCGAAGAACGTCGAGCTCGGGACCGTGATTTCGTCGCCGACGACCGATGTGGGTGGCGGGACCGTGCTCTTCAGGATGGCGAATCTCGATACGGTGCAGGTCCGCACCCAGGTGGACGAGACTGACATCGGCAAGGTGGCGCCGGGGCTCGCCGCCACGATCACGGTGGACGCCTATCCCAACCGGCCCTTCGAAGGATCGGTCCTGAAGATCGAACCGCAGGCGACCGTGCAGCAGAACGTGACGATGTTCCCGGTGCTGGTGCGGATCGCGAATCCAGGCCACCTGCTCAAGCCGGGCATGAACACGGAGGTCGAGATTCACGTGGGGCGCCGCGAGAACGTGATCGCGATTCCCAACGCGGCGCTGCGGACGCAACGTGACGTCGCGTCGGCGGCGCAGGTCCTCGGCCTCGACCCCGCGCAGGTGCAGCAGGAGCTCGCCGCGCGGCCTGCAACACAGGTCACCCGTGACAGCGCGTCGCTCGGCGGCACTCGGCCTCGCCCCGACTCCGCGCCGAAGCCTGCCGGAAACACGATGACGACTCCCGACGGCCGCACGATTCAGCTGCCGCCGGGCGTCACGGAGGCGCAGGTCCGTTCGGCGTTCCAGAAGCGCATGTCGGGCCAGGCGCTCTCGGCCGACGAAGAGAACGCGATGCGCGCGATGCGCGCGGCGTTCCAGCGTGCCGGAGGCGGGGGCGGGGGCGGGGGCGGTGCCGGAGGCGGCGCGTTCCGGGTCCGCGCCGGCGGCGGCGACATCTCGAGTTACATCGTCTTCGTGCTCCGGAAGGGCAAGCCGACCGCGGTCAACGTGCGCACCGGGCTCACCGATCTCGACTACATCGAGGTCGTGAGCGGACTCACAGAGCAAGACACCGTGCTCGTGTTGCCGAGCGCGTCGCTGCTCAACGCACAGAAGGACATGCGCGACCGCATGCGCAGCGTAACGGGTGGTGGCCTCCCGGGACTGCAGCAGCAGCCCACCGGCGGCGCGCGGCCGCAGGTGCAGGTCCAGACCAGGCCCTGACCGATGCTGCTCACCGAGATCTTCCAGGTCGCGCTGCAGGCGATCCGCGCCAACAAGCTCCGGTCGTTTCTGACGATGCTGAACATCATCATCGGCGTCGGCGCGGTCATCACGATGGTCGCGCTGGGGAGCGGCGCGCAAAAGGCGGTCCAGGCGCGCATCCAGGCGCTCGGCCCGACGCTGCTATCGCTCTATCCCGGTCAGGCGTTCCGCGGCGGCATCGCGTTCGATATGCGCGTCAGTCTCACCGTGGACGACTACAAGGCCTTGTCGAACGACACGCGCTACGTGAAGGCGGTGGTCCCGGAGCTGACTCGCAACCTGCAGGTCAAGCGCGCGGGCCAGAACGTCAACGTGAGCGTCGTCGGCACCACGCCGAACTACGTGCCGGTGAAGAACTACACGATCACGGCGGGACGGATGTTCACCGCTGGTGAGGACGAGTCGCGGCGCGGGTACGCCGTGCTCGGTTCGGCGATTCCGGAGATGTTCAACGCGAATCCGGCGGCCATGATCGGCCAGTCGATTCAGATCCG
>DATHDT010000288.1:0-2132 GCA_035318905.1 Gemmatimonadales bacterium
CCAGCGGCGCGGGCCGGTCACGGTGTTCGCGCAGGGGATGCTCGCCGACATCCAGATCGACCGCGCGTCGCCGACCGACCGGAAGCCCGACAGCTACGGCCTCACACTCGGCGCCCAGGGCAACTTCGCGCCCGTGAGCGGCGCGTGGACGCTCTTTTATACGCGGGTGTCGAACCTCGCGTATCGCAACGAAGACAACTTTCAGGCGCCGCTCTCCTTCGGCCTCGGCACCGGCCGCAACTTCTCCGACTACGACCAGCTCACACTGCGAGTCTCCTTACTCACCGCTCACTCCTCACTCCTCACTCCTGAGGTTACCCTGCTCCGCCAGGGCGAGGGGGATCTTCACCTAGCTCATCCGACCGTTGCCGCATACGATTCGACGCCTGCCTTTCTATCGGGTGTAGTGCAAAGGACGGTGAGAATGGCTATGGGCTATCGGCTATTGGCGGGCCCGTGGACGTTGGCGGGGGACGGTGGCGTGCATCTGATTTCGAATGCAAACCACGTCACCGGAGCGACGAAGACACGGTGGGTGGGCACGATCGGGCTTACCTACCGATACCGGAAAGAGAGTTTGTTGCCCTGACTCGCGAGCAGATCGAGAAGCTCCTCAAGAAGATGGCGGGCGCGCGCATCGTCGTACTCGGCGACGCGATGCTCGACATCTATCTCGCCGGCGAGGTGGACCGGATCTCGCCCGAGGCGCCCGTGCCCGTGGTCACGGTACACGGCCGGCGCCACGCGCTGGGCGGCGCGGCGAACGTCGCGGCGAACGTCGCGGCGATCGGGGCCGAGTGCCGCCTCGTCGCGGTGATTGGCGACGACGCGCGCGGCGACTCGGTGCGCTCCGAGCTGGCGCAGGCACGGCTCGCGGACAGCTATCTCACGGTCGCCGCCGCGCGCCCCACGACGTCCAAAACGCGCGTCGTCGCCCGTGGGCAACAGATGCTGCGGATCGACGAGGAAGTCGACGAGCCGATCCCCGCGCGCACGATGGAGATCGTCGCGGGGGAGCTGGAGCGTGCCATGCAGGACGCCGACGCCCTCCTTATAGAGGATTACAACAAGGGGACCGTCGTGCCGCAGGTGATCGAGCGCGGGCTCGCGCTGGCGAAGAAGCGCGGCGTGCCGGTCGTGGTCGATCCCAAGTTCAAGAACTTCTTCGCGTTCCGCGGCGCGACGGTGTTCAAGCCGAACCGCAAGGAGTTGGAGCAGGCGATGGGCGCGGCGCTCGATCTGGCCCATCCCGATGCGCTGCCGAGCACAATGGAGAAGCTGGCCGTCGACAACCTGCTGCTCACGCTCGGCGCCGAGGGGATGATTCTGGTGACGAAGGGCGGCGAGATCGCGCGCATCCCCACGATGGCGCGCGAGGTCTACGACGTCTCCGGCGCCGGTGACACGGTGACCGCCTGGGTGGGCACGGCGTTGGCGGCCGGGGCGAGCGTGCGCGAGGCCGCCGATGTCGCCAATTTTGCGGCGGGGATCGAGGTCTCGAAGGCCGGCGTCGCGACCGTTTCGCCCGCCGAGGTGCTCGGCATGCACGAAGCGTACTACGATCAGATCGGGAAGCTCAGGCGGGGAGGTTTGCTGTAAGAAAACGGGCCCTTAGCTCAGCGGTTAGAGCAGCGGACTCATAATCCGTAGGTCCCAGGTTCAAATCCTGGAGGGCCCATTCCTCTAGACGTCGAGAGGCCGAGACGTCTAGGATAGACTGGAGCGTGAGTGTATTTTTTCCTAGGCGTCTGGGCCTCTCGGCGTCAGGGCGTCTAGTATTTCAGGGTGGCTAGCTCAGCTGGTTAGAGCGCCGGTCTCACATACCGGAGGTCACAGGTTCGAGTCCTGTGCCGCCCATTACCCAGCCTGAATGCGGCGCGTCCTCGTCATATCCCACACCTACGTGCAACCCGCGCACCGCGGGAAACTGCGCGCGCTCGCTGCCCGCGGTCTCGAGGTCACGGTGGGCGTGCCGCAGCGCTGGCGCGAGCCCGCGTTGGGCGAGCAGATCGAGAGCACCTGGGAACGCCAGAGCGGCCTCGAGGTCTTCCCGATCCCCGCCACGGGGGGTCCCGAGCTCCACAAGGCGCGCTTCGGGCGCCGCGCCCTCGGCGCCCTGCTGCGTGACAAGC
>DATHDT010000289.1:0-2644 GCA_035318905.1 Gemmatimonadales bacterium
ACTGGTAAGCGACCTCGAACAGAGCCACCAGGAAGCCGCCGAACAGACCCATCAGCAGGACGCCTTGGCGATCGATTCGGAAGAGATCGCGGCGGAAGAAGAGCGCCCACAGTGCGAGCGCCGCGGTGCCGAGCACCAGGCGCCAGAAGCCGATGCCTGTGATCGCCTGTCCTTCGCGGTAGAGTGCGGTGGACAGCGGCCCGGTGGTTCCCCACGTCGCACCCGCGCCCAGCGCGCAGACATAGCCGATGAGGCGAAACCGGCGGCCGTCGCTCACAGGCCGGGTCCCGTGCCCCCCTGCGCGCGGGACTTGAGGGCGCGGTTCATCGCCTCGAGCCCCTGGCGGAAGTTCGTTTCGAGTCGCGCGTTCGTCGCGGCGCCGATTCCCGGCAGCGACAGAGCGAGGCCGGTGCACGTCATCCGGTGGATCACGTGCGTGCGGTTCTCGCCTTTAGGCACGAGGATGAAGCACTGCTCGGTGTCGCAGATGCCGCTGAAGCCCTTGGCCCAGAGCCAGCGCAGCTCGCGCGGCGCCTCGGCCTCCAGGACGACCGGTCGCACGGTGAGCGACTCACCGCCAGGCAACTCGAGCCGCAACGTGAGGATGCCTCCAACCTCGAGGTCGCCTTCTGCTTGCGGGATATACGGATTCCACTCCTTGTATGCGGCGAGGTTACCCAGGACCTCCCACACCTTCTGCGGCGCGGCGTGAATGTCGGCGGTGGTTCGGATCTCTCTCATGTTCTCGCTGCCTCCTTGCCGCCCAAGTTGCCCGCCATCAGCGTGCCGCGCAACACCGTCACGGCCTGGCCGCCGAGAATCACGCGGTCGTCTCGCAAACGCACCCGTACCGTGCCGCCGCGCGCCGAGGCCTGGTAACCGACCAGCTCGGGCCGGCCAAGCTTGGCGGTCCAGTAGGGAGCAAGGGCGCAATGGGCTGACCCCGTGACCGGGTCTTCGTTCACGCCGGCACGCGGCGCGAAGAAGCGTGACACGAAGTCATACGACGAGGCGGCGGCCCGGCTGGTGACAATGACACCGCGCGCGTCCACGCGCGCGAGGGCCCCGAAGTCGGGCTTGCAGCCGCGCACGATCTCCTCGCCGTCCACCTCGAGCAGGTAGTCGAAGCGGCTGCGGCCCACGAATCGTGGTGTGACGCCGATGGCGGCGTTCAGCCGCGCGGGCGCTTGGGCGGCCTCGGCACGCGTGGCGGGAAAGTCCAGCTCGATCCAGTCGCCGGCGCGGTCTGCAGTGAGCAGGCCGCTGCGCGTGTGAAAGCGGGCCTGCGTGCTCGCGGGAAGGCGCCCCTCTTCCCAGAGGACGTGCGCGCTGGCGAGCGTCGCGTGGCCGCACAGGTCGATCTCGACGGCCGGCGTAAACCAGCGGAGGCCGAAGCCGTCATTTTGTGGGACGAGAAACGCCGTTTCGGAGAGGTTCATCTCTCGCGCGACGTCCTGCATCCATTGTGTCTCGGCCGCGGCGGGGAGGAGGCAGACGGCGGCGGGGTTGCCCGCGAAGGGGCGGTCGGTGAAGGCGTCGACCTGGATGATCGGCAGGCTCATGCCTACCAATCTATCAGGGTTCTCGCGCGAGCCTTCCGGCCGCCCACGTTAGACAAGCCCCGAGGTAGGCGGCCGACAACGCCGCGAGAAGTGCAAAGCTCGAGTCCGCGGCATCGGGCGGGTCGAAGTAGCTGTCGGCGCCTGCCTTGAGGACGAGCGTCACGACCACGGCCCCCGCCGCCCACGCGGCGAGCGCGAGCGTGGCCCAACGCCACGGTCTTCGGGGTAAGGCGCAGCTCTGTAGGAACGCGCTGAACGCGACCAGGACGACGCCCATGCTGCCGGGCGTGAATCCGCCCAGGAATGCAACTGGTACAACCCATGCGGTCACGCCGGTCAGCGGCTTCATTTCGCGGCCAACGCGAACGTCGTCTTCCCATGCCCGACGCTGTTCTCATGCCCGATGACAAACCGCGTCTCGAAGGCGGCACTGCGGAGCACGAGCTGGACGTTGGTCATCGCCGCCGGCAAGTCGAAGACGATGTCCGTCGTATACGACTCACCCGGGATGAGGCGGCGCTTGAGGCTGTCCGTCGAGCCAAGGTAGTAGTTGCCCGCGGAATCGAGCAGCGCGACGTATCGACTGTTCGGCGAAAGCGTGGCGTCCTTGGGACGCCGGGCCGAAATCGTCTCCTCGTCGAACCGCACCTTCACGGTCACGGTGTAGCGCGTGCCACCGGCCGGGTTCGACTCGGTCTTTGCGCCGGCCACCGAATACGCGAGATGACAGTCGAGCTCGCAGATGTGCTTCTCTTCCCCCGGTGCGAGCACGCGATCGCGGCTCGTGACGTCGGCGATCGCAAAGAGCAACAGGTACGCACCGGCGCCGATCCCTCCCACGAAGAGCACACGCTTCGCGAGCGGCGCGCGGCCCGCGACCCGCGCGATGAGATAGGCGACCGCCAACGCGCCGCCGCCCAGGACGGCGCCGAGGAAACCGAGCAGCGCAAACGGGTTCAGGCCATCGGTGATCATGGTATCACTCCGAAGACGACGGTTTAGGGGGACAGTTGAGGGCGCGCAACGCGTCCGCCCGCTCCGCGACGAGACGTCGGGCGCGGCTGCGGCTCCAGTTCCAGGTG
>DATHDT010000290.1:0-9665 GCA_035318905.1 Gemmatimonadales bacterium
AAGCCGCGCAGCTGCCGCTCACCGGTCGTCACCTGCCGCACGGGACCACCCGTCGCCGCCACGGCGAAGACGTGCACGTTGCCCCGCGTCTCGGCATCGATGTAGATCGTCTTGCCGTCGGGAGACCAGCTCGGCGAGCCCGGATCGAGCGCCCAGTCGGCCGTGAGATTGCGGGCCGTGCCCCCCGTCACGGGGATCGTGCACACATCGTTCTCGGCGCCGCGTCCCTTGGAACAGATGAACGCGATCGTCTTGCCGTCGGGGGACCAGCTCGGCGAGCCGTTCTCGACGAAGCCCGTCGCGAGCCGCCGAATCGCGCCGTCCGCGACGTTCAGCAGGTAAATGTCCGGCCGCACCTGATCGCGCACCTCGACTGGCTCTGTCGAATCCTGGACGAACACGATCGTCTTGCCGTCCGGTGACCACGCGGCGGCGCCCTGACTCAACTCGCCGCTCGTCAGCTGGCGGGGATCGCCCCCGCCGATCGGTACGACGTACAGATGGCTCGGCCGGCGCGTCTCGCGCGGCGGCAGGAACCCACGCTCATCCGCGACGAACGGGATCGACGTGTAGACACGTCCGTCAAAACGCTTGACGTCCGGACCCCGCGTGATCGCCACCGGGGAAACGCGCGTACGCCACGGCTCTTTCTTGAGGCTGTCGGGCTCGGCGCCGCGCCACCCGTACAGGAGCCACTGCCCGTCCCGCGAGAACATCGGGACGGCGTGCACGCCCTTCACCTGGAAGGCTTCGCCGCCGGGAGCACCGGTCCGCAGGAACCACACGTCGTCCTCCGACCCTTCCCGCCGGCTGGAGAACGCGAGCAGCGACCCGTCGGGCGACCACGTGGGGTTCGACGCCTCGGTCGAGGGACTCGTGTATCGATACGCAGGTACCGATCCGTCCGCGGCCACCATCCAGATCTCGCTGTGCCGTTTGTCTTTGTCCTCGACGATGGTCGTGACCGTGAACGCGACACGGCGGCCGTCGGGGGAGAGCTGCGGGTCGGCGAGCGAGATCAGCTTGTAGTAGTCGGTCGACTGCCAGGGACGAGACTGTTGAGCGTGCAGGGAGACCGGGAGCAGGACGAGGGCCAAGAGCCCAGCCCAAATGTTGAGACGCATGCGCGAACTCACGGATTCGTGTGGGGCAGGAAAGATATCAGGAGGACATGCAACTGCTAGACGCACGGACGCACAGCGGGGTTCAGGAAACCGTGACAGGTTGTCCTGAACCCCGCGGACTGCTCACCACTGTTGCGTCTACGCGACTGGTCTTTGCCTATCCCGTTTACGGGAGTTTGTGCAGTTCTACGCGTCTGTTTTGCGCCCGGCCTTCCGGCGTCGTATTCGTCGCCACCGGATTCGCCGGACCGTACCCTCGTGCCGTCATCCGGCTCGGATTCACGCCCTTGCGAGCGAGATAGAAGCGCACCGCAATCGCCCGGTTACCGGACAGTCGTTGGTTGAGCGTCAACGACCCGGTGTTGTCGGTGTAGCCCGCGATCTCGATGCGGATCTCGGGATTGGCAACGAGCGATCCCGCCACCTGATCGAGCACCGCGTACGACTGTGTCGTCAGGACCGAGCGCCCAGTTTGGAACGTCACGCCCGACAGGATGAGTGTCGGCCGGGCGGGAGTCGCCGGCGCTCCCGGAGCCGCCGGCGCGCGCTCCTCGAACAGCAGCAAGCACCCGAATTGATCGACCCGCGATCCCGCCGGCGTGTTCGGGCAACGGTCTTGTGGATCCACCACACCGTCGCCGTCCGAGTCCCGCGCGAGCGGACAGCCATTGGTGTCGACCGCCGTCCCGGCGGGCGTGTTGGGACAGCGATCCGCATTGTCGAACACCCCATCCTTGTCGCTGTCGGCGGAGCAACCGGTGGCGTCGACGGGCGTCCCGGGGACCGTGTCGGGGCATCTGTCGATGCCGTCGAACACGCCGTCCTTATCACCATCCAAGGGGCAGCCGTTCGGATCGACGACGGCGCCGGCGGGCGTGTCGGGACAATTGTCGAGACCATCCCACACGAGATCGTGGTCCGAATCGATGGGGCACCCGGTCGGGTCGACCGTCGCGCCCGCGGGTGTGCCGGGACACTTGTCGATGCCGTCGTGCACGCCGTCCCCGTCCGAGTCGGGAGGACAGCCCTTGTCGTCCACGGCCACGCCGACAGGGGTGTCGGGGCACTGATCTAGCCCGTCGAGCACCTTGTCGCTGTCTTGGTCGTGGGGACACCCTGTCGCGTCCACCGTCGCGCCATGAGGCGTGTCGGGGCACCCGTCGATGCCGTTGAAGACGCCGTCCGTATCGGCATCACTGGGGCAGCCCTTCTTGTCGACCGTGGCCCCGGTGGGCGTATCGGGACAGGCGTCGCGCTTGTCGCCTACCCGATCGTGGTCCGAGTCCAATGCGGGCTTCGCGTCGGCCTGGAAAAAGGCCAACCCGACGGTGCCGACCATGTGGGTCGCCGACACGGCGCCCGTCCCGAACTTCGTGTCGGGTGTGTAGATGCCGCGGCCCTCGAACCGCAAAGCCACGTGATCGCTGAAGAACAAGCGGATGCCGGCGCCGCCATGGACGCCGCCGTCCGTGAAGTGGTACGGGTTCGTGTTGCCGAAGTCGAGCAGCGAGTAGCCGCCCAGGACGTAGAACGAGAGACGGTCCCGGTTCATGACGTTGAAAACGAGACTGCCGCCGCCAATCACGGGCTCGAGCTCCGTGGAAGGCGGGATGTTGTGCGGCGGTTGGAAGAGCGCCTCGACCTCGAGGCTGACCGCGGGGCCGAGCGCGAACGCGAACCGCACGCCGCCCCCGATCTTGTCCTCGAGGCCGAAGCCCTTGTCGTACTTGGTGAAGGCGCCGAACAGGCCGACCTCGTACCGGCGTTCGTACTGGGCCGAGAGCGTCGAGGAGCCCAGCACGACCGCCAGTCCAACCGCCGCGAGTGTCCGCACGGAATCCCCTTTACTGAACGATCTGGCGCAGCTCGACGCGGCGATTCTGCGCCCGTCCCGCGGCCGAAGTGTTTGGAGCGATGGGCACCGTTGGGCCATAGCCCTTCGCCACCATCCGGTTTGGCGCAACGCCCTTGCTCGCCAGATAGATCTGCACCGCTTCCGCCCGCGACTGCGACAGCCGCTGGTTCGTCGCCGCGGATCCGGTGTTGTCGGTGTGTCCCGCGATCTCGATCCGAATGTCGGGGTTCGCGACCAGCGAAGCGGCCACGATATCGAGCACCGTGTACGACTCCGGCTTGAGCGCCGATTTCCCGACCTCGAACATCACGCCGCGCAGAATGACCGGCGTGCGCGCTTCCGTGAACAGGATCGGACAGCCCGCCGCGTCTACGCGCGTGCCCGCCGCCGTACCCGGGCACTTGTCCTTCGAGTCGTCCACGCCGTCGCCGTCGGTGTCCTTCGAGCGCTGGCATCCGGCGCTGTCGACTTCCATGCCCACCGGAGTTCCGGGGCACCTATCGATCCCGTCGAACACCCCGTCCTTGTCGCCGTCGCTCGGGCACCCCGAGGCATCAACGGTCGCTCCCGCGGGTGTGTTGGGACATTGGTCAATCCCGTCGGCGACCGCGTCGCCGTCGGCGTCGGTGGGGCAGCCCCTGGCGTCCACGCGGGCTCCCGTCGGCGTCCCGTTGCACTGGTCGATGCCGTCGAACACGCCGTCGGCGTCACTGTCGGTGGGGCAACCTTTGGCGTCCACCTGCGCGCCATCGACCGTGTTGGGACAGGCGTCGAGCCCGTTGTAGACCTTGTCGCGGTCGGAGTCGGTCGGGCATCCCTGCGCATCCACAACTGCGCCCGTCGGCGTCCCCGGGCAGGTGTCGCGCCGGTCTGCTACGCCGTCCTTATCGAGGTCCTGGAACCCGCCGGACGTGAAGATCGACAGACCGACCGACCCGACGATGTGCCCTGCCCATTTACCGCCGCCCACGAACCCCGTCGTGGGCGCGTAGATCCCCCGAGCTTCGAGGCGGAGCGCCACCTGATCGCCGAGGAAGATCCGGTCGCCGATGGCACCGTGCACGGCGTGGTCGCTGAAGCGGTAGGGAGCGGCCTTTTCGAAATCGAGGTGCGAGTAGCCGCCGAGGAGGTAGAAGATGTTGCGCTCGGCGCCGAAGTTCAGCACGAGGCTGGAACTGAAATCCGTCAGAGTCGCGGTCGCGGAGCCGGTCGCCGCGCTGGGCGACTGATACCCGACACCGACCTCGAGGCCGATGACTGGGCCGAAGAAGTACCCGACGCGTCCGCCGAAACCGATCTGGTTGTCGAGGTTGAATGCCCGGTCGTACCGGGTAAACGATCCGAAGGGCCCGATCTCGAACTGGTGCGCCCGCTGGGCGGCCAGGGGGAGGGTCAGAAGGGCGGCGATCGCGACCAGCACCAGCGTCATTCGTGCGCGCATGGGCGTAGGCTCCTCAAGGTGACGGGCTGACGACTGCCTCACCATAATAGTCTGTCTCTCCATCAGAAACCCCAGGAACACCCTCGGCGCAGCCCCGTGGCCAGGTCGATGCCCCCGAGCACCAGCCCCCGGGGCGTGCCGTCGACCTCCCGCCAGGTCACTCCTACGGGACCGACCAACGTCCCGGCGCTCACCGCGCCGCACGTCTGCTGCCAGATCTGGGACCCGACCGGGCCCGTGAACGTACCCAGCGAGTCGCCGACAACAGACGCCGCGATGGTCTCAGCCGCGTTGATCCCGGCACTGGCGTACATCCCGCCGACCGCCAGCACGGCGTTTCCCACGTCGAGCAGGGCGAACTGCGAGCGCCCCTCGGGCAGCATGGTGGGGGCGGACCCCCAAGGGCCGGTGAAGAATCCCGATACGAGGCTCAGGGATGCCGTGTCGCTCGTCACCAGGCGCTGGGGCGCGGCGTCGAGGCCGCCGCCCGGCGGCACGCTGTCGGCGACCCCTCCGATCGCGACGACGCGGCCATCGCGGACGATGCCGCCCCCATACGCACGCGGCCCCGGCAGGGACGGCTGCTGGTACCAGCCGTCGATGTGTCCATCCACGCCGATCCGGCCGACGTACACGGCCTGCTGCGGCCGGCCCTGCTCGTCGGTACCGCCGATCACGTAGATGCGCCCGCGGCGCACGACGGCGATGGCCCCGGCGATCGGCGTGGGGAGCGGCTCTAAAAAGATGAAGCGGCGAGACACGCTATCAGCGCTGACGTCGGCCCCCAGCACCGTGGCCTGAGCGCGACCGGCCGTGTCGATGCCCCCGATGACGTACAAGGCACTCCCGGGCAGGCGTGAGTTGTACCGCGTCGCCACCGCGGCGGCGGCGAACGCGCGCGGCACGGGCAGCACGTGACTGCGCGTCGCGTCGCTGGTGTCGCGCTGGCGGACCCACGGGCCAATGCTCCCGTTTGCTCCGGCGATGCTGCGCGTGACATAGACCCCGGAGTCCGCCAGCATGCGAATCCCGCCGCCCGTGTCGAGGGGCTCGGCGCCACCGGCGGCGTAGATGGTCGCTCGCAGTGCGCTGCCCTCCGGGAACTCCGCAGCCGCCAGCGCGACGCCCACGGGCGCGCGGGGGAATGCCGCCCGGCCTTGCCATGTGAGCGTGGCGGGATTGAACGCGGGCGCGGGAAGGACGTGCACGGTGGTGGTGAGCTGCATGCCCGCCCCCGTGGTCACGGTCAGAGTCCCCGACGCCGCGGAGTCGGGGACCGTCGTGGCGATCGAAAGGGCGGACCACTGCGAGTCCGGAAGTGCGGCGCTGGTCTCGCCGCCGCCGACGCGGGTGAAACGCACCGTACCCGAACCGCGCACGGCGCCGAAGCCGAATCCTTCGAGCACGACCTGTTGACCGCGGGTGAGTATCGGCTCGATGGCGCCGTCGACGTAGTCGATTCGGGCCGTCGCGAAGACCGGCGCTGACGAGTCGCCGCCGCAGCCGAGCAGGATGGCGGCGGCGACGGGCCACAGCCTAGCGGTGGCCGTTCTCCCCACGCATGAACCGGAGAGCCTGCGATAGTTTGTCGGCGAGGGCCGACAACTCGTTGGCGCCATGGGCGAGGTCCTCGATTGCGCGCAGCTGCTCCGACGCGGCGGCGGCGACGGCTTCGGCTTCCTGAGTCGACGTCTGGGCAGCGGTGCGGGCCTGGCCGAGCGTTTGCGTGATTCGCGCGGCGAGCTCGGCGCTCTGGCGACCCACTTCAGCGACGCGCTTGCCCGCGCGCGCCGTTTCCGCCGCGGCTTCCGCGATGCGGTCGAGGTCTTTTACCCAGTCGGCCGAGTTTTGTACCACCTCGCCCAGGTCGCCTCGGATCCGCTCGAGCAGTTGCGCCGCGCGATCGAGAGCGCGCCGCGTGTCCTGCACCGACTTCCCGACGTTGCGCGCCTCGCGTCCACTTTCCTCGGCCAGCTTGTGCACTTCGTCAGCGACGACGGCGAAACCGCGGCCGTGCACGCCGGCGCGCGCGGCTTCGATCGTCGCGTTGAGCGCGAGCAGGTTCGTCTGGTTCGCCACGAAGCCGATCGTCTCGGAGAACTTTTCCACCTTGGTGGCGACGTCGCGCAGCCGTCGCACTTCCTCGGCGCTCTCCTCGGTGGTGGCCCCGAGGTCGGTCAGCTGGCGCACGGCGTTCTGCGTGCCGGTGCGCACCTTCTCGGCGGTCTTCTCCATCTGCGAGCCGGCATCGCGCGTCCGATCGCCCGCGGTCGCCAGCTCGCCCGCGCTTTCCTTCAACTGTTGAGCTTCGCCCGCGGCCGTCGTCACGAGCGTCGCGGCCTGCGCGGCGCCGTCGCTGGCGCGCTGCGCCGACGCCGCGACCTCCTGACTCGAGGCGTGGATCTCTTGAGCCGTGGCCGTCAGCGTCTGCACGTACTGCGTCGTCTGGTCGGACGCACCGGTTACGGGACGCAGCGAGCCCTCGATGGCGATCATCAGGGCGAGCTGCGGGGCGAGCAGCTCGAGCAGCTCCCCGTCGGAGTTGCGGTACATCGTCGGATCGGAGTGTCGCACGCTCCACAGACCCACGAGCTGGCCCGCGTGATACAACGGCACGAGCATCTCGGCGCCGGGCGTCTCGCCTCCCGGCAGAACGACCTGGTCCTTGGCGAGGCCATGTGCCACCACCGCCCGGCGCAGGCGCACCGCTTCGCCGGTGAGCCCGGCGTCAGCGTCGAAGCGGAATGCCGTGCCGGTCTGTGATGCCGTGTCGGCCAGGAGCTCCATCTGACGCTCACGCGCGTCGTAGCGCGCGAACCCCATCTGTTCCCAGGGGACGAGCTGACGCGTCAACTGTTGCACCTGCGTGAAGCTGCGGCTGAGGGACATTTCGGCGGCGATCGCCTGTGCGAGGCGCTGCACGAGCCGGAGCTCGTCGGCGTGTACGCCGAGCCGCATCACGTAGAGGCTGCCCAGCGTGGCGAGCATGAGACCGGCGGCGACCAACGCGCCGGGGCCGGTGGGCAACGTGGAGTGCGTGAGGGCGAGCCATCCCAATGCCACGCCGACCGACGCGAGATAGATGATCGTCTCCCACCGCAGCGTCAGACGCGCGTCCACCCACGCCATCGCCTGGCTGAGGGCGAGATCGAGATAGACGGTCCCGTTCACCACGACCGGCAGCAGGACAATCACGAGGGCCACGAAGCTGAGATTGGGGGCCGTCAGCGCAGCGGCGCCTGTGCGGCCGCCCATCCGCTCGTACATCAGACCCACCAGGGCAGTGCCCACCGTGAGATAGCCGGCGTTGTTGAGCGTGGCGCGCAGCGGCAGACGCCGCAGCAGGCTGTCGCCCACGAACACCGCGATGGGCGCGACGAGCGCGGCGAAGGCCCAGCCGCGGTCGAGGATGGCGAACAGCATCACGCCGACGACGTATGAGGAGAAGCCGTTCCCGGGGAGTGGAATGCCGTAGCGGCGGGCCACGGCCGCGGCGAACACCAGCGCCAGGCCGGCGAGTACCAGGTTGTCGCCAGCGGGCGCGGTGCCGCGCGCGAACGCTACGAGTCCAGCGCCGACCGCCGCGAGCCCGGCCAGGGATACGATGACTCGGAGCGAGAGAGCGGCCTTCATGAGGGTGTGGCGCAAGCTCGGGTACGTGGCGCGGCGTGTCAAGCACGGCTATCGTTCACGACATGAAGGTCACGATCGAGTACTGCGTCGTCTGAAACTACGAACCTCGGGCCACCGGTCTGGCGGCCGAGATTCGCGACGCGTTTCCCCACGCGGAAGTGAAACTCATCCAGGCCTCCGGCGGCGTCTTCGAAGTGGAGCTGGACGGTCGCACCGTCTTCTCCAAGAAGTCCGCCAAGCGGCACGCCGAGTCGGGTGAGGTCGTGCGCCTCATGAAGCAGGCGGCCGCCGGCACGCGGTGAAGATCGCGATCTCCACCGGCGGCGGCGACGCGCCGGGTCTCAACGCCGTCATTCGCGGAGCCGTCCTTGCCGCCGTCCACCGCGGGTGGGAGTGCCTCGGCATCCGGCGCGGGTTCGACGGCCTGCTCGGCGACGACGAAGTCGTGCCCCTCGGTCCCGCACAGGTCCGCGGTATCACACACCTCGGTGGCACCATCCTCGGCACGACCAATCGCGGCGATCCCTTCAAGTGGCGCCGCCAGCGCCCCGACGGCACCTGGGACGAGCGGGACCGGTCCGACGAGCTGGTCGCCGCGTTCCATGCCCACCACCTCGACGCGCTCATCACGATCGGTGGCGACGGCTCCCTCGGCATCGCCCTCCAGCTGATGGCGAAGGGCATCCCCGTCGTCGGCGTGCCCAAGACGATAGACAACGACGTCGGTGGCACCGTCGCCACGTTCGGGTTCGATACTGCGGTGGCCACCGCGACCGACGCGATCGACAAGGTCCACTCCACGGCCGAGAGCCACGAGCGCGTCATGGTCGTCGAGGTGATGGGCCGACACGCGGGGTTCATCGCGCTCAACTCGGGGATCGCCGGTTCCGCCGACGTGATCCTGATTCCGGAGATCCCGTTCGACATCGAGAAGGTGTGCGAGAAGATTCGGCGCCGTGAAGCCGAAGGCCGGCACTTCAGCGTCGTCGTCGTCGCGGAGGGCGCGGTACCCAAAGGCGGTTCCGTCTCGCTCATTGACCCCGAGCACCAGCGACTCGGCGGGATCGCGGACAAGGTCGCGAACTCGATCCAGCAGATGACCGGCAAGGAGACGCGTACGCTCGTCCTCGGCCACCTGCAGCGCGGGGGCAGTCCCACGACGTTCGACCGCTTGCTCGGGCTACGGTTCGGCGCCGCGGCGGTGCGACTCATCGCCGAACGGCGCTTCGGTTACATGGTCGCCCTACAGCCTCCGGTCATCGGCGCCGTGCCGATCAAGGAAGCGATCGCCACGCCGAAGCGGGTCCCCCTCGACTCCGACACTATCGCGACCGCGCGGGACATCGGAATCAGTCTGGGCGACTGAACAGGGCAGGTGTACTCGGGGGCGGACACCCCGAGCCTGGATCTCCTTCCTGGCGGTAGGTACGAAATCCCTTGCACAGCAGGCAGTTAGCTCGCGCCGCACGGTCGTGGCACGGGTCTTCCTTATGAAAGCGCCCCAAGGAGGTACCTATGAAACGCACTCTGGCAGTATTGGCTCTGTTGATCGTGCTCGGCGGCGGTTCGGCCGCGGCACAGACCCGCGTGAGCGTGTCGGTTGGCTTCGGCG
>DATHDT010000291.1:0-5343 GCA_035318905.1 Gemmatimonadales bacterium
AGGGCCGAAATCTCCAGCCCCTTGACCGTACCGCAGTCCTCTTCCGTGACCGTGACATCCTGCGCCACGTCCACCAGCCGCCGCGTGAGGTAGCCGGCGTCGGCCGTCTTGAGCGCCGTGTCCGCCAGACCCTTCCGGGCGCCGTGGGTCGAGATGAAGTACTCCAGCACCGAGAGACCTTCCCGGAAGTTCGACTTGATCGGGCTCTCGATGATCTCGCCGATGCCGCCGGTGAGCTTCTTCTGCGGCTTGGCCATCAGGCCGCGCATGCCGGCCAGCTGCCGAATCTGGTCTCGGCTACCGCGGCTGCCGGAGTCGAACATCATGTACACCGGGTTGAAACCGCCCTTGGACTTCTTCATCGTGCCGACCATCGCCTCGGCGATGTCGTTGTTCGCATGCGTCCAGGCGTCGATCACCTTGTTGTAGCGCTCACCGAAGGTGATCTGGCCCGTCGCATACGCCCGCTGGAAGCGCTCGACGCGCGCTTCCGCGTCGGTCAAGAGCGGCGCCTTCTCCGCGGGAATCTCGAGGTCGGCCACGCCGATCGACACACCGCCCATCGTCGCGTAGCGGAAGCCGAACTCCTTGAGCTGGTCCAGGAACTGCACCGTCGGGGCGAGCCCCGCGCGGCGGTAGCTCTCGAACACCAGCTCCGAGAGATCCTTCTTCCGCATGACCTTGTTCTGGTAGCCCTGCTCGCGCAGCAGCCCCTCGGGCAGGATGCTGTTGAACAGGAACCGCCCCGCCGTGGTGGCGATCCAGCGCCCCGCCTGTCCCGGCCCTTCGTGCCACGCGTGCACGGGCGAGTGGAATGACAACTGCTTCACCGCGAGCGCCATCTCGAGCTCGGCGAGCGAGCCGATCCGCGGCGCCTTGGCGAGCAGCGCCTCGAAGTCCGCCGGCTCCTTGGTGAGGAAGTAGCAGCCCAGCACCATGTCCTGGCTGGGCTCCGCCACCGGCCGGCCGTCGGACGGCTTCAGCACGTTGTTCGACGAAATCATCAGCAACCGGCACTCGAGCTGCGCCTCGAACGAGAGCGGCACGTGCACGGCCATCTGGTCGCCGTCGAAGTCGGCGTTGAACGCGGCGCACACGAGGGGGTGAATGCGGATCGCCTTCCCCTCGACCAGCACCGGCTCGAACGCCTGGATCCCCAGCCGGTGCAGCGTCGGCGCGCGGTTCAAGAGCACCGGATGATCTTCGATGATCTCCTCGAGGATCTCGTACACTTCCGGCGACTCCTTCTCCACGATCTTCTTCGCCCGCTTCACCGTCTCGGCGATGCCCTTCTCCACCAGCTTATGGATGATGAACGGCTTGAACAGCTCGACCGCCATCGCCTTGGGCAGACCGCACTGGTGCAGCCGCAGCTCAGGACCGACGACGATCACCGAACGACCCGAATAATCGACGCGCTTGCCGAGCAGGTTCTGACGGAACCGGCCCTGCTTGCCCTTGAGCATGTCGGACAGCGACTTGAGGGGCCGCTTGCCGCGTCCCCGGATCGCCTTGGAGCGGCGGCCGTTGTCGAACAACGCGTCCACCGCCTCCTGCAGCATGCGCTTCTCGTTGCGGAGAATGACCTCCGGCGCCCGGTGCAGGATCAGCTTCTGCAGCCGGTTGTTCCGGTTGATCACGCGCCGGTACAGGTCGTTCAGATCGGACGTGGCGAAGCGCCCGCCGTCGAGCGGCACGAGAGGCCGCAGGTCGGGCGGAATCACCGGCACGACGTCGAGAATCATCCAGCGGGGATCGTTGCGCACCTCGCCGGCGTTGCCGGAGTTGCGCATCGCGTCCACGATCTTGAGCCGCTTGAGCATCTGCTTCTTGCGGTGCTGGCTCGTCTCCGTGGTCACGGACTCGCGCAGCTCGTCGGACAGCTTGTCCACGTTGATGCGCTCGAGCAGCAAGCGAACCGCCGGGGCGCCGATGTCGGCCTTGAACGCCGTGTCGCCCTCGGCCTTCGCCTTGGCGCGGATCTCGAGATAGCGGTCTTCGTCCAGCAGCTCCCGCTCCTGCAGCTCCTGCTCGCCGGGCTCGATCACCACGTAGTTCGTGTAGTAGATCACGCGCTCGAGATCGCGCAGCGTCATGTCGAGCAGGTTGCCCATCGGCGACGGCAGCGTCTTGAAGAACCAGATGTGCGCCACCGGCACGGCGAGCTCGATGTGGCCCATGCGCTCGCGCCGCACCTTCGACAGTGTCACTTCGACGCCGCAGCGGTCGCAGATCACGCCGCGATAGCGGATCCGCTTGTACTTGCCGCAATGGCACTCCCAGTCCTTCACCGGGCCGAAGATGCGCTCGCAGAAGAGCCCATCGCGTTCCGGCTTGAAGGAGCGGTAATTGATCGTCTCGGGCTTGGTGACTTCACCCCACGACCACCAGGTGCGCTGGCCCTGCAGCTCCAGCCGCTCCCGATCCTTGGAATCCTTCGGACCGCGGATCTCCTCGGGGGAGGCGATCCGGATCTGGATATAATCGAAGCTCGAGCTCTTGGGCTCGTGCCCGCTGCGGAAGTCGATCACGCTATTCCTCCACGTCTTCGGTAGTGCCGAGCGTCACCTTGAGTCCCAGGGCCTGCAGCTCCTTCACCAGCACGTTGAAGGACTCCGGAATCCCGGGCTTCGGCAGGTTCTGCCCCTTCACGATCGCCTCGTACACCCGGCTGCGACCGTTCACGTCGTCCGACTTGACCGTCAGGATCTCCTGTAGCGTGTGCGCCGCGCCGTACGCTTCGAGCGCCCACACTTCCATTTCGCCGAACCGCTGCCCGCCGAACTGCGCCTTGCCGGCGAGCGGCTGCTGCGTCACCAGGGAGTACGGCCCGATGGAGCGGGCGTGAATCTTGTCGTCCACGAGGTGCGACAGCTTCATCATGTAGATCGCGCCCACGGTCACCTCGGACTCGAACAGCTCGCCCGTGCGCCCGTCGCGCAGGCGGCACTTGCCCGCCGGCGACAATCCCGCCGCGGCCAGCAGCTCGACCACCGCGCCGTCCACGTCGGCCTCCGACTTGGCGCCGAACAGCGCCGCCAGGGCCGGCCGGCCCGTCGCTTCGAGCACCTCCGCCGGCTTGTCCTTGGCCAGGAACTTGTCGGCGTCCTTGAGACCGCTCTTGAGTCCCGCTTTCTCGACCGCCGACAGCTCGACGCCGCCCTCGGCGCCCTTCTCGAGGCGCGCCGCCTGGACTTCCTGCTCGGTGCGCCGCTGCGCCAACTCGCGCTCCGCCATCTCTTTCGCGGCGAACTTGAGGAAGTCCACCAGCTGGTGGTGCAGCTCACGCGTCTCGGCCGACACCGTCCGGCTGCCCAGCAGCGTGATACCGGCGGTGGACACGTCGGGCCGCGTGCCGTTCCCCCCATGGGGGCGCCGCAGATCGGCCACCACGGCGCGTACGCGGTCGGCGTCGAGCTCCGGCGGCCGGACCTGAAGCCGCAGGCACTCCGCCGCCCACGTCAGGCCCGCCAGGCGCACCAGCACGCCGATTTCGTTTTCGTCGGCGCCCTGGAAGACGGGGGTCTTCGCATCGAACCCGAGGATCTTCGCGGCCCAGCCCAGGTGCGTCTCGAGGATCTGGCCCACGTTCATACGGCTCGGCACGCCGAGCGGGTTGAGGACGATGTCCACCGGCGACCCGTCCGGCAGGAACGGCATGTCCTCCTCCGGCACGATGCGCGCGATGATGCCCTTGTTCCCGTGGCGGCCCGCCATCTTGTCGCCCACCGAGATCTTGCGCTTCTCGGCGACGTAGACCTTCACCAGCTGGATCACGCCCGGCGGCAGCTCGTCCGGCTGGAGGATTTTGTCGATCTGGTCTTCCGACTTCTCTTCGATCTTGGCGCGCTCCGCGGCGGCCGCGTCGAGCACCGCCCGGATCCGCTCGTTCACGGACTTATTCGCGACGCGCAGCGTCTTCAGATCGACGTCGGCGAAGTTCACCTGCGCCACCTGCGGCTTCGTCAGCTTGGTGCCCGCCGGGAGGTACTCCTCCACCGTCCCCGCCTTGAGCATCAGGCCGACTTCCTGGTTCGACAGCAGGTCGGCCATCTCGGTGAACATCGCTTCCGAGATCCGCGCCTTTTCTTCCGCCTCGAGCCGGCGCACTTCACCGATCCGCTCGCCGCGGTCCTTCTCGACGACCTGGTCCTCGATGCGCGAGAAGATCTTCACGTCGATGACGACACCCTCCATGCCGGGGGGCACCTTCAACGACGAATCTTTGACGTCTTTGGCTTTCTCTCCGAAGATGGCCGTGAGCAGCTTTTCTTCGGGTGAAAGCTCGGTTTCGCCTTTGGGCGTGATCTTGCCGACCAGGATGTCGCCGGCCTTCACGTGTGCGCCGATGCGCACGATGCCCCGCTCGTCGAGGTCGACCAGCGACTCCTCGGCGACGTTCGGGATCTCGCGCGTGATCTCCTCACGACCGCGCTTGGTATCGCGGACGTGCAGCTCGAGCTCCTGGATGTGGATCGACGAGTACACGTCGTCCTTCACCAGGCGCTCCGAGAGCACGATGGCGTCCTCGAAGTTGTGGCCGTACCAGGGCATGAACGCCACGATGACGTTGGCCCCGAGGGCCAGCTCGCCATGCTCCGTCCCCGCGCCGTCGGCGACGGCCTGCCCCGCCTTGACCTTCTGGCCCATGTGCACGAGCGGCCGCTGGTTGATGGCGGTGTCCTGGTTGGTGCGCCAGAACTTCTTCAGCCGGAAGCGGTCGTGCTGCTTGAGGCGCGCCAGCGGGTGGTCCCCCGGCTTGGCGTCGTCGTCGCCCGAGTCGATGATGATCTCGTCGGCGGTGACGCGCGTGACCACGCCGGCCCGCCGCGCGATGACTACGGCGCCGGAGTCGCGTGCCACCTTATCCTCGAGCCCGGTGCCCACCAGCGGCGCCTGCGGGAAGAGGAGCGGCACCGACTGGCGCTGCATGTTCGAGCCCATCAACGCGCGGTTGGCGTCGTCGTGCTCGAGGAATGGAATCAGGGCCGCGGCGATCGACACGAGCTGCTCCGGCGCCACGTCCATGAAGTCGATCTTGTGCGGCGGCAGCAGCGGGTAGTCGTCCCGTTTGCGGCACAGCACCAGCTCGTCCGCGAAGCGGCCGTCGGGCGACAGCGCGGCGTTCGCCTGTGCGACCGCGTACTCCTCCTCCTCGGAGGCCGACAACCAGCGGATGTCGTCCGTGACCTTGCCGTCCTTCACGACGCGGTACGGCGTCTCGATGAAGCCGAGGTCGTTGACGCGCGCGTAGCACGAGAGGCTCGTGATGAGTCCGATGTTCGGACCTTCCGGCGTCTCGATCGGGCACATGCGGCCGTACTGGCTGTAGTGCACGTCGCG